>JAISQU010000158.1 GCA_031274005.1 Spirochaetales bacterium | reverse complement strand
GAGCCGGTTCCAAAATGAAAACCGTAATCACTCGTGCGCATTTTTGCTTGGCAAAAACCGGGCTTTCCGGGGGTTCCGCCGCTGGCGCGGCCGCTTCGCGCCCCTACAATCCCTTGCGCCCCACGGGTTTCAAAAAATGGTTTAATTTTGGAACCGGCTCACGTAGAAGTTGGCAGGGAAGAGCGGAAGAGGGGCTTTTTTCTCCCAACTTCTACCTTTTCCCACTCCCGCAGGGCAACCTTGAAAAATTCCCATTTTTACGCTATCTTTGTACGAGATTGAGGAGGCGTTTGAAAAAGAAATATCAGAGCGAAATATTGATGGTTTGTCATCAGGATGCCGAAGCGTTACACCGGATTGGGGCCATAACCGATGACGAAATGGCGGAATATAATCGGGATTGTCTTGTGAATCCCCCAAACCCCGCAAAAGCCCCCGAGACGGTCCAGCCGCACTCCGTAACCGCTTTATTATGAAAAGGTGGTTTTTATATCTGTAAGCTGTTGGCGGCTTTTTCATTTTTATACAGTTTTAAAATTTCCCCCGCGAGGTAGAAAGACCCCGTTATCAAAACAGGGCTGCCCGGCGCCGGCAGGTCTTTCTTCGCGGCGGCGAAGGCGTCGGCGGGACCGGGGATAAGGCGGCTTGATGCGTTGTATTTTAAACAGATTTCATACAGCCGCCGCGGGTCCGAGGCTTTGAAGGTTCCCGGCGTTGTAACAATAACAGAGCGAAAAGCGGGGCAGAGTATCGCGGCGATTTCTTCACAGCGTTTGCCGCCCACTATGCCAAGGATAAGAGTATCCGGCGCCGCGAACATTTGTCTGAAGGAATGCAGAAGCCGTTTTACCGAAAGGGGCGTGTGGGAACCATCAACGAAAACCGGGGGCAAATCCTCCACTTTCTGCAGCCGGCCGGGAATAAAGGCCGCCTCAAGCCCCCTGACAAGAATATCCTGGGAAAGTTCCGGCAGCACGGCGCGGATGACCTGGAAAGCCAGAGCCGCGTTTTCCGCCTGAACTTCGCCGGAGAGGCGCAGACGAAGACTTAAACGCCGCGCCTCTCCGGCCGGCTGCAGTTCCGCGAGCGAACCGTCCATTCCTGTACAACAGCTTATGTTTGTAAAATACTCCGGTAAATAGTGAAACCCGCATCCGCGCTCAGCCGCCGCGGCGCGGAAAACCGCGAGAGCCTCTCCTGTTTGGGGCGCGCAGAAGACCGGAACGCCGCTCTTGATAATTCCCGCTTTTTCCCGCGCAATGGCGCTGATGGTATCGCCAAGATACTCGGTATGCTCAAACTCTATGGGCGTCAGAACGCAGGCTTCAGGAAGGCAGACGTTCGTCGCGTCGAGCCTGCCGCCCATGCCTGTTTCGAGCACGGCCCACGCGCAGCCCAGAGCGCGGAAAATCAAAAAACCCAGGCAGGTAAGCAGTTCGAAGGTGGTCGGGTAATCGCCGCCGGGAAAGCGGGCGGGGTCAAGGCTTTCTATTTTGCCGCGCAGAACTTCCGCCTGGCATATAAAAACATCGTCGGCGATCTCCTCCCCTGCAAGGCTTATTCTTTCTTTGTACGAAACAAGATGAGGCGATGTGTAGAGCCCTGTTTTCAGCCCCGCAGCCGACAAAACCGAAGCAAGGAACGCGGCCGTGGACCCCTTGCCCTTTGACCCGGCTATGTGAAGGCAGCGGTACGCCCTGTGCGGTTTGCCGAAAAGATCCAGCAGGGCCTCCATTCTGTCCAGTCGGAAATTCCGCAGAGTAAAGGCGTTTCTCTCGAAATTGGAAAAACCTTCGAGCCAGGAAAAGACTTCTTCCGTGGAGGGGAAAAGGCCGCTCATCCGGCGAACCCGCCGTCCGGCCCGCGTTTTTTCAGGGCCTGCGCGTGCGCGGTAAAACCTTCATACTCGGCCAGGGTCGAAACCCTGCCCTGAAGCCGGGAAAAACCCTCCCGCGTAACATGAACAACGGAAGAGTATTTTATAAAATCCCGCGCCGACACCGCGGAAAAACTCACCGCCTTGCCGCCTGTGGGAAGAACGGCGTTCGCGCCGCAGGCGTAGTTTGCCAGACTGAAGGGCGTTGTTTCGCCAAGGAGGATTTCTCCCGCGTTCGTAATGAAGGGCAGGAGCTCCAGGGGCCGGGCTGAATGTATCTGCAGATGTTCCGGCGCGAAACTGTTGACGATAAAGGCCGCCTCCCGCATATCCTGAGCCAGAATGAGGCCGCCGTATCCGGAAAAAACATCCCCGGCGAAAGTCCTGCGCGGTTCGGGAAGCTCCGCTATGAGGCGGGGCAAAATATCCGCGGCCGCGCGGGCCGTTTTTTCGTCGGGCGTAACAAGCAGGGCGGAAGAATCCGAACCGTGCTCCGCTTCTATAAGAAGGTCAGCGGCCACAAGACGGGGGTCGGTTGTGCCGTCCGCGAGCACAATGGACTCGCTGGGCCCCGCGGGCAGCCCCGTGTCGATTACCGGGGCCAGAAGCCGCTTGGCTGCCGTCACATAGCGTGAACCAGGCCCCACAATCTTGACAACGCGGCCCAGAGTTTCGGTACCATAGGCCAGGGCCGCGACCGCCTGCGCGCCGCCCACGCGGAAAACCTCAAGAGCGCTTTCCGCACCGCCCCGGGCCGCCGCCCACGAGCTTAAAATTTTTGCCGCGTACAAACAGGCCGCGTCTATACTGCCGTCAGGATTGGGCGGCGTCACAATACGAATCTGTTTAACCCCGGCAACCAGCGCGGGAACCGCGAGCATATACAGCATGGAAGGGAAACTCCCGCGTCCGCGGGGAACATACAAGCCCGCGGAAGGAATGGGAAGGGGTCTTTCTCCCGCGAAAAGACCGGGCCGGATTTCCGCAAAAGACATGGGCCCGGGCCGCTGGAAATCGTGAAACGCGATAACATTATCAATGGCGTATTCAAGAGCCTCCTTCACCTCCTGCGAAAGGGATTTTTCAGCCTCCTCGTAATCTTCGGCCCGCGCCGCAAGGGGCATAGCTCTCAGATCCGCTCCGTCAAATTTAAGGGTATATTCCCTGAGAGCCTCGTCCCCCCGGTTTTTTACAGCATCTATAATGGGACGGACGGTATCCGCCGCCTCGCCTATATCGGTCTCGGAGCGCGAAAGAAGCCGCTGTTTTTCCGCCGCGCCGAGGTTCTTCCAGATTTTAATGTCCATAGGGAAAAGTAGCCCGGACATGAGCAGGTAGTCAACAACTCCGATATTATATGCGCCGCTTCAAAAGCGGTTCATATTCCGCCTGTGTGCTGCCGTATGAGTTTCGTAAACTCGCCGCCGTATTTTTTCATTTTTACGATTCCAACGCCGGAGACCTCAAGAAATTCTTCCCTGCTGCCGGGGCGTTTGCGGCACATATCCTGCAGGGTCGCGTCGGGAAAAATAATATAGGCGGGAACATGAGCTTCTTTTGCCAGGCGCCTACGCAGGTCTTTGAGTTTTGTCAAAAGGCCGGCGTCAAAATCAGAAAACGGAGTCTCAGGAAAAATGGCGCTCTGCTGCTTCCGCGTTTCTTTGGGAAGCATCATAGCCACGGGTTTTTTGTCAAAAATAATCTCCCCCGAACGCGGCGAAGGGCACACAACAGGATATTCGCCGTCCGAAACGGCAAGATAACCCTGGGCGATAAGCTGGTCCAGAATAAGGCGTATGCGGCGGGCATCCGTATCCGCCATGATGCCGTATGTGCTTAAAGTCTCCAGGCCGGGGCCGGTAAGTTTTTCGCTTTTTGACCCTTTCAGAATATTCACAATCATGCCTTTGCCGAAACGGCGGCCCCGCTGTTCGACGCGGAAAACACAGGAAATAATTTTTTGCGCGGGCAGGGTAATATCGACGCTTTCAAAAACAGTGGTACAGTTGGAGCAGTTTCCGCAGTAGTGGGGGGATGCCTCGCCGAAGTATTTCAGGATATAGGCCCGCAGGCAGTCTGTGGTTACGGCGTAAAAAGTCATGTGTTTCAGAAGTTCCAGATTATGATTAATGTAATCGTCCTTGAATTCCCCCGAGGCAAAATCGGATGAGTCCTGAAGAGCCGCCGTTTTCTCCCTGTATTCATCCTGGGCGCGTGTAATAAAAAATTTATTGAGGTTGACATCCTGCGGGCTGTAGAGCAGAATGCAGTCCGCTTTTTCCCCGTCACGGCCGGCCCTGCCCGCCTCCTGATAGTAGCTTTCAATATTCTTGGGCATATTGTAATGAATGACAAACGAAACATTTGATTTGTCTATGCCCATGCCGAAAGCGTTTGTCGCCACCATCACCTGTTTGCGGTCATAAATAAAATCATCCTGGTTTTCCTGCCTTTCCCTGTCGTCCAGACCCGCGTGATAGCGTGTGGCGGCAAAACCGTTTTGGTTCAGAATCGCGCAGATTTCTTCTACGCCTTTGCGGGTCGCGCAGTAAATAATCCCGCTTTTGTCCCGCCGGTTTTCCAGACAGCGCAGAAGATCCTGCCTCTTGTCCTTTGGTCTTTGCACTTCAAAGTAGAGGTTTTCGCGGTTGAAACCCGTGGTGAGCATATAGGGCTCGCGCAGATCAAGCATAAGGGCAACGTCTTCTTTTACGCTGCTTGTGGCTGTGGCGGTAAAGGCGGCAATAACAGGCCGCGCCGGGAACTGCCTGATAAAAGCCGCAATCGTAAGATAGCCGGGCCGGAAGTCGTGCCCCCAGTGAGAAACGCAGTGGGCTTCGTCAATAACAATCATGGAGATTTTTACCGTTTCCGTTATGTGCAGAAGGTCTTCGCGCTGAAGCCTTTCCGGCGCTATGTAAAGAATCCTGTACTGTCCCCCCGCGGCGAGCAAAAGAGTTTCCGCGTAATCGGCGGGAGGCAGGGAACTGTTCAGGTACGCCGCGGGAATGCCGGAATCCCGCAGGGCCTCCACCTGATCCTTCATAAGCGAAATGAGGGGAGAAATAACAAGGGTAAGCCCGCCCATCATCAGGGCCGGCAGTTGATAACACAAAGATTTTCCCGCGCCCGTGGGCATCACGGCAAGAACATCCCTGCCGGCAAGAAGCGCGTCAATAACGGACTCCTGCCCCGGCCGGAACAGCGTGTAGCCGAAATGAGTTTTAAGGACTTCATGTTTATCCTGATTTTTACTCGGCATGGTTATGGAGTTAAGTACAGCAATTTTATGAGAGTCTGTCTACGGTCTTCCGCATGTCAAATTTTTGTGATGACTCTCCCTGCGGGCGGAATAAGGCCCCGCTTGCCAGTCAGCCGCGCGCTGTTGCAATTGCGGCTTTTATAAGTTACCTTTTATATATGGATTTACATATAGCCCAAATAGTCGAAAACGATTATATGAAAAAAAACGGCCTTAACTGCGCGGAAACCATTCTGCGGGTGGCAAACGAAGACCTCAACCTGGGGCTGGATAAAAACGCGCTCCTTCTCGCGGCGGGCTTCGGCGGGGGAATGGGCGTGGGCAGTGTCTGCGGCGCCCTGAGCGGCGGCATTATGGTACTGGGCCGGCTGTACGTCAAAGAAAGGGCGCACGAGAGTACGCGCATCAAGGATATCGAGAAAAAGTTTATCGATGCCTTTGAAAAGGAATTTGCTACGCTTCTGTGTACGCCCATCAAGGACAGGCATTTTCATCCTGAACATAAATGCAGGGCGGTTGTTCTGAAAGCAGCGGAAATTCTGGAAGATATTCTGAAAAATGACCCTCCGGACAATCTCTCATATCGTTGACTTTTCCCACAGGTAAGAGCACTATAAAATTTATGAGGAAGTTGGCAGCAGGCTTACGGCTTTTTTGTGCGCTTCCCGCGCTTATATGCGCCGCGGCGCTGCCTGTCTCCGGCGAAGATGAGGGGCCGCGGGAATCTGTGCAGCCCCCGCGGAGGGTTTTCCCCATCGAAGACAGTGTAAACGCTCCCGGCGCGGAAATCACCTCAGATACGGATTTTGAACTGGAAAGCCGCGTCCGGCCCGCGAAGCCCGGAGACCCCGTTCCCTCCCCGGAGCTTATTGTTGAATCCCTTCCCGCCGGGGCGGAGGTACTCATCAATAATACCTACGCGGGCATGACGCCTTTCTCCCTGCGAACCCTGAACCCCGGCGGTTACAGGGTACTCATCCGCAAAGCGCAGTACAAACCGGCCTCAGTATTTCTGACTCTTGAGCCGGGAAAAACATTTTATCTGCGGGCGCGGCTTTTGAAAAACACGGGAACTCTTAAAGTGAGCGCGCTCCCCCATGACGCCGAAGTCTATGCCGGAACGCAGAGGCTCCTTTCCCGGCAAACGGAACTGCCCGTGGGGGTCTATGACATCCTCGTCCGCCGCTTCGGGTACGAAGAATACAAAACCTCCGTACGGATTTCAGAAAACGCGGACACAAACCTCGAAGCGGTTTTGACGGCCTCGCCCTTTACGGTGAGCGGGTTTTCGGTTTCCCGCGGCAGGCTGAATCCTGAAAATCCGGGGCTTCTTGGCAAAACGGAGTTTTCTTTCGCCGTAAGCGCCCCGGGTACGGCGCGGCTTTCCATCAGAGATTCAGGCGGAAACGAGGTTTTCTCGCATGAGTTTGCGCCCTTCACAACGTGGAATCAAAACTTTCTGTGGAACGGCGGCAGCGCCGCAGGCGGGCAGCTGCCCGGCGGAATATACCGCGCGGTTCTGATCTGCAAGCCCGAAAACGGCCGGCCTTTAGCGCCGGAAGAAATTGAAATTGAAATAAACCGCGGCCTTGTTATCCGCTACAAAAATACCTGGCACGGCCTTTCGGGGCTTATGTACGCGCCCACGGCCTCCGTCCTTCCGCCCTGGAGTTTTCAGATAAACTCGAACATCATGGGCCTTGCCGCGGCGCCGGGTCGGACGGAATGGTCAAATCTCTATCTTTTTCAGCTTGGGGGAGCCGCAGGCATCCCCGGCGGCCTGGAGATAATCCCCGCATTGTCCCTGGGCGCAAAAAGCGGTGAAGGCGGTTGGCCTGATATTTCCGGCAGTCTCGGCCTCAAATACCGGTTCTTTCGCGCCGGGGGTTTCCCCTCTCTGTCTCTGGCAGCCACGGCGCGGGGCATGGCCGCTGCCGAACCCTCGTACGGCGGCTTTTCCCAGTTTCCCGGCCTTGCCGCGGGCCTTGCCGCCGAGATCAGGCTTGGGAGCCTGGGTATAACGACCGCTCCGGAGTTTCAGGCTTCCCCTTACAGGCTGGGACGTGAAACCAGCATGGAAGAAGTTTCCGGCCACTACTGGACAACGCTGAGGTTCGGCCTTTTTTACGACGCGGGATTCCTCAGCGCCGGCCTCTCAAGCGCTCTCGCGCTGAGTCTCTATCCGGAAAGCCCCAAACCGCGCCGCCCCTTATATACGGGATTCGAGGTACATACCCTGCTTCCCAATTCTTTTCTGAACCTCAGCGGCTTTGTTTCCTGGGAACACTCCGCGGACACAGAAGAGACCGGCCGCCTCTTCGTCGGCGGCGGGATCGGCATTGTCTATTAACGGGTGCACCAATTTTTTCCGTGCGCCTTTTTTGCTTCGCAAAAAACCGGGCTTTCCGCTTCAATCTTTTGGCTGCGCCAAAAGGATTTACGCTGCAATCCCTGGCGCGGCCCAAGGGCT
>JAISQU010000119.1 GCA_031274005.1 Spirochaetales bacterium | reverse complement strand
CGGCTTCGCCGCAAAAAACCGGGCTTTTCGGGGGTTCCGCCGCTGTCGCGGCCGCTTCGCGCCCCTTCAATCCCATTGCGCCCCGCGGGCTTAAAAAAATGGTTTCATTTTGGAACTGGCTCGATTGTATATAACGGCAGGGGTGGAATATGCGCCGGGCCGTGCCGCTGAAAACGAAGGCGCGCGGCTTCGCCGCGGTTTTGCTGGCCGGCGCGGTTTCGTCACCGCTTTAAAAAAAGCCGCCTTTGCTAATTACCAAAGAAATCGTTTTCTTTCGTGAAAAAATTCTCATCAACGTGAAAAAACGCTTTCTCGTCGAAAAAGAAAAAATTCTCTTCTTCGAAATTATCGAAAAAATCAGCCTCGCCGGTAAAAAACCTGTCGTCTGAAAAGAATTTCTCATCGCCAAAAAATTTATCCGCGCGGGTAAAAAAATCGTCACGGTATCTGTCGTCGTCGAATTTCCCTGGCTGCGGTTTTGCGGGCGTTGCGGACAACCAGCCTTCGGCAATAACCGAGGATTCGCTCGTCAGGGACCCCCTGAGGGTAACAACGGAGTACGCCGCCTGTTTTTCCGAAACGCCTGTGTCCGAGTAGGCGGTATTCCGTGTGCGCGCAAGCTCCGTCCAGGTTTGCCGGCCGGCGGACCATTTACGCAGGATGTAGGATTCCGCCCCGGGGACAGCGTCCCAGGTTATATCTATCCTGTCGCGGAATTTCCCCTGCGACGCCTGTACGGAGGCCGGAGCGGCCGGCCCCGTGACCTGCTGCGGCGCGGCCGTAACAACCGCGGCTGCGGCGCCGGCTTTGCTCTCCTCATTTTTGGCGTAAGCGGTAACAATATATCTTTCCAGCGAAGATCCCGCGGGGATATTGGAATCCCGGTAGCCTTCATTCGCGCTCGACCCTATGCGGACCCACTGCCGGGGAGCGTCGTCCCAGCGGTAAACACGGTAGCCCTCGGCGCCCTGTACGGTATCCCAAATGAGTTTGACGCTTTTACCGGCAAGAATCCCCCGGAGGTTGCGCGGCGCGCCGAGTTCCTGCCCGGCTTTCAGATGCCCCCTCGCTGTGGAACTGAAATCGCTCTCGCCGCCGGGGCCGACGCTTTTAACCGAATAAAAGTAATCGGTTTTCGGCCGCACTCCGGTATCGATAAAGGTTGTCCCTTTGATCTCCGCGACCTTAACAAATTTATCGGGACTCGCGTCCGCGCGGAAAACAAGATAATAGCCGGCGTTTTTGACCGCGTCCCAGGATACCTGTATCCTGTCGGCGTACGCTCCGGCGGAAGCCGTCAGGGAGTTGGGAGGGTAGGAGACCGCGGGCGTGTTGTCGGGTTTGTCGTACAAAACCATCGCCGTGTGGTGCATCTGCGCGAAAAGATTATAGTCATACCAGACAAATCCTTTCTCGCCCCAGTTTTCGCCCCAGGAGTTCATGATTTTAAAGGCTCCCCTGGAATCATCGTAACCGACGATGACCATGGCGTGCCCTCCCAGATACGCGCCGGAGACGCTTTTATACACCCCGCCGGAATAACCCGCGAAGTTCCCGTAGGTCTTCATGCCGACGATGACGGGATTTCCCGCGGCAAGAAGAACTTTCAGGGAGTTAATGTTTGTCCCGTCAAGCCGCTCGTAGGACTCCGCCTTGAACCGGGCCGCCTCCTGCCGGGCCTGCGGGCCGGGCTGCTGCTTAAAGTCGGCGTAGGGCATGGTTTTCAGGGTGGCCGCCCCCTGGTTTTTCATCAGCTCCAGGGCGTCAGGCATTGAAGAGCCGCCGTCCTGACCCTTGTTGATCTGATTGTAAACAAAACTGGGGGAAAAGAGGGTGTCGCTGCCGGATGTTCCCCAGCCCCGTTTCAGATTTTCCTGATAAGACTTCACCGCGTAGGCGGCCGCCCAGGCCACACAACTGCTCTGCTCGCCCTGGTGACCCGGTTTGGGAAATTTCGCGGAAAGATCGGCCTGCGCCGGAATTACCGTCTGACCCGCCCTGGCCGTGGCCGAAGGAATAGCCGCGTCGAAATTTTTGGGCGTCGGTTCCATCCCCAGCACAAACTGCGGCGCGGCCTGGGCAAAAAGGCTGCCCGCGGCGCAAAACGCTAGAATACCGGCAAAAATAAAGCGCTTCATTTAATTCTCCTAATCGTAATGTAGTGCGCTTTCGGAAAAAAATCCATATGAGGAAATTGTTCAGAAACTACAGATGCCGAACAGCTCCGCTACCTCAGCCGCTCGATGATTAACCGGAGGCCGCGCTTACGGAACAAGCGGCGGCACAGGCGGTTCCTCCGGAAGCAGGTCGGCCTCGCCCTTTAAGCCTTTTTTTCCGGGCAGTTTGTTCCCCCGCAGCTTCTTCCTGATCTTCCAGTACACGGTATAACAGAAGGCGTACAGGACGCCCAGGATGAAACTCAGGAATACGACAACCACAACAGAAAGGTCCTGAAATTGCCGGAAAAAAAGATCGATGGTTGTCGTGTTGCCGGCGTTGAGAATGATGATCGATGTCAGAATAAGCAGGAACACAATGTTAAAGATAATTTGTATCATTTTCGAATATCTCCTCTTGCTAAAATGCAAAGTCAATTTGTTTATAGCCCATGACGCGCGCGGGCAACCGTACAGGCTGCCGGCGCATCCATCAGGGAACTGCCCGGCGCCGGATGGCGGGACAGAGCAATGAGCGTTTTTGATCCGGATTCGGCGCCTCCTGGGAGCCTGTCGGATTTCTAATAAATGTGAGCAGAAGACGGCTCTTGAGATTTTCGGGAAGACCCGAAAACGCGTTACTCACGCAATTTTGCCCCGCCTTAAGCGCAACAGACTCCTATGTCTAATATAAATCCGAATGACCTGTTGTACAATAGTTATGGTGAAAATAGTGGCGATTGCCGAGCAAGAGTTTTTTTGTGGTAATTGAGCCGGTTCCAAAATTAAACCATTTTTTTGAAGCCCGTGGGGCGCAATGGGATTGGAGGGGCGCGAAGCGGCCGCGTAAGCGGCGGAACCCCCGGAAAGCCCGGTTTTTGCGAAGCAAAAATGCGCACGAATGATTACGGTTTTCATTTTGG
>JAISQU010000095.1 GCA_031274005.1 Spirochaetales bacterium | reverse complement strand
TCGTCCCCGCCAATCTGCAAACGGCAGCCGTGCCGCCGGTACAACTCAAGAAAATCGTAACTCTGCAAAAGCTGGTAATTAAACTCCACAAAAGTCAAACCCGTCTCCAGCCGCTTCCTGTACGACTCAAAAGTCAGCATACGGTTCACCGAAAAATGCGAGCCAATGTCCCGCAAAAAATCAATATAATTCAAGCCCGCGAGCCAGTCCCGGTTATTCACCGTAAAAGCGGTCCTCCCGTCAAAACCGATAAAGCGGTCAAGCTGGCCCGAAATAGCCCTCGCGTTCGCGTCAATCTGCTCGTAGGACAAAACCCTGCGCAGTTCCGTCTTGCCCGAAGGGTCGCCAATACGCGCCGTCCCCCCGCCCACAAGCGCAATGCCCGTATGCCCCGCCTCGCGCAAATGCCGCAAAGCGAAAAACGGAACCATATGCCCGATATGCAGACTCGCCCCCGTGGGATCGCAGCCAACATAAAAAGCCACAGCCCCCCCGTCCATCGCCGCCGAAAGCCCCTCAAGATTCGTACACTGCTGAATAAACCCCCGCTCCTTGAGCGTTTGCAAAGCCTTGTTCATACGCGCAGTATAAAAAAAAACGCGAAAAAACTCCAGTCCCCAATAAGATGTTTTGCGCGCGCCGGCGAAACGCCGTCGCCGGGCTTTACGGGGGTTCCGCCGCTGGCGCGGCCGCTACGCGCCCCTCCAATCCCTCGCGCCCCACGGGCTAATCAAGCCGTGAAAACCAGACCTGAAAAATTGCAAAGCAATTTTGTAAGCGTCTTTACACAAACGGGTGCAACTTCTTTTTCCGTGCGCCTTTTTTGCGAAGCAAAAAACCGGGGTTCCCGTTTCTCCGGTTCTACAAAATCGCTGGTATTCTGCAGAATACTTTCCCTGGCCGCCGCAAGAGCTTTTTCTGTTATTTTTTCGCTGTTTTTCATGGTAATCCCCTCCCGAAGCTGCCTTCACATTTTCCCATTGATACAAATACAAATTCAGGAAAAAATGGACTTGATCAGAGTTCTATTTAAATGCGCGCTAAAGCGCATGAGGTATGCAGGGCAACAGCACTTACTCTCTTTCATGATATAGTAAATCCATATTGATCTACGGGAGGGGAGATATGGAACTAACGGAAGAGTCACTGAGGCGCATGAGCGGCTAACCGGCTGTGCGACAAGCTGCGGGTCCATACCCCAACAAACAAAGCCTTACCGGGTTCAAAACGCCCTAAAGGGCGGGGTATGGACCCTCTTGCGAATGAAGGTACTATTGCCCTTGACACGGAGATGTTAATACAGTATATTAGTAATATCTTAAATACTTAATTGAGGTGAATATGTCAAAACATGTTGCGAGAGTGGCTACTTCATGCGTCGCCTGCGGGTGCTGCGAGGCGGTATGCCCCAAGAACGCCATTGCGGTTTTCAAAGGTGTGCGCGCCGTTGTGGACGAAAATAAATGCGTTGGGTGCGGCAAGTGTATGAGAGCCTGTCCCGCGGAGGTCATTGAACTTGTCGGAAGGGAGGACTAAAGCCATGAACCGCAAAAAACATTGGTACGATTATCTTTGGATTGCATCCTGCGTCTATCTGGCGCTTGGCTTTTTCAATATTTTGTTTGCATGGCTGGGTCTGGTTTGCTTTATCGCGCCGCTTTTTATCTCCGCCGCCAACGGAGGCAAGGCTTATTGCGGCAAGTATTGCGGCCGCGGTCAATTGTTTGCGCTGCTTGGCGGCCGGTTCGGACTATCCCGCAAAAAAGCGCCGCCAAAATTCCTGCGGGCGGCCTGGTTTCGTTACGGGTTCTTAACTTTCTTCATGGCAATGTTCCTGCTTATGATTTATAATACCTGCATGGTATTCGCGGGCGCGGATTTAAAAGAGGCCGTAACCCTGCTTTGGGTATTCAAGCTGCCTTGGCGATGGACAAACACCGCCTTTGTTCCGCCGGGGGCGGCGCAGTTCGCTTTTGGTTTCTACGGCCTTATGCTGAGCTCCACGGTTTTGGGGCTGCTCACAATGCTGCTGTTTAAGCCGCGCTCGTGGTGCGTCTATTGCCCGATGGGGACAATGACGCAGGGGCTTTGTAAACTGAAACACGGAAAGGAAGAATGGGGTAATGATAATAGCAATGGAAACGAAAGCGAAACAAATCGCGGAGCTGCTCAAAATTCTCGCCAATGAGAATCGTTTGCTCATTTTCTGCGCGCTTATGAGGCAGCCCTTGACGGTTGGTGAAATCGCGAAGCGCGTCCCCAACATCACACTGTCGGCGCTGTCGCAGCATTTAACCCTGCTCAAAGCCTATGGCATACTGGGGTGCAGCAAATCAGGGCAAAGCGTCACCTACGCCATTGCCGACCACCGTGTTGAGGCAGTCTTTAACGTGCTGAAAAAATATTACTGTAACACTAATGAGCCGGTTCCAAAATGAAACCATTTTTTGAAGCCCGTGGGGCGCAATGGGATTGAAGGGGCGCGAAGCGGCCGCGCCAGCGGCGGAACCCCCGGAAAGCCCGGTTTTTTGCGGCGAAGCCGCAAAAAATGCGCGCGAATGATTAGGGTTTTCATTTTGGAACCGGCTCGAATGATTACGGTTTTCATTTTGGAACCGGCTCCACTAATAACTTGCTATAAGTCCAGCTTCATCTGGCCGGGCTGTATCCATCCGAGCTTTCTCATGCCTGCGGATACTCCCAACGCGATGAGCGCGGGCAGGATAAAATAAAGAATCAGTATCAGCGCAAGGAGAACCCCGGCCCCTGTGGCGGGTCTCATCGTAATCCAGGTTGTGATGGGGCCGACAAGCCCGCTTGTACCCATGCCCGCTCCCAGGGGGCTGTTCTGCATTTTGAATATAACGGTAGCAAGAGGCCCCGTAATGACAGACGCGGCAACCGCCGGAACAAGAATCTGCGGATGGCGCAGTATGTTCGGTACCTGCAGCATCGATGTGCCCAGCCCCTGCGACAGAAGCCCCGCCATGCGGTTTTCCCTGTAACTGGCTGCGGCAAAGCCTATCATGTGGGCGCAGCAGCCGGCGGTGGCGGCGCCTCCGGCAAGACCGGAGAGTCCCAGCATGATGGCAAGGGCGGCGCTTGAAATAGGCGCTGTCAGAATGATTCCCATAATGGCGGACACGGCTATACCCATGGGCAGGGGGCGCAGCAGGGTCATACGGTTTACAAGGTCTCCTGTGCCGCGCATAAAAGCCGCGAGGGGCGGCCCCACAAATGTTCCGGCAAGAGCGCCCACGATAATGACGGCGGCGGGTACTATAAGAATATCAAGTTTTGTTTTACCCGCCAGAAAAGAACCCGCCTCCACCCCCAGCACCGCCGCGATATACGCGCCCAGGGGCCCCGCCGAAATACCCGAAACCGACGCGGAATACCCGATTGCCCCTGCCGCGGCGGCGGCGTACATAGCCAGGGGTTTTGCCTTGAGGCCGTAAGCAATGGCAACGGCAATCGCCGCGCCCACAACGGGCGACGGCGCTCCGGTGATTTTTATGACCGCCTGCGCGAACTGCAGGTCCTCAAGCCCCAGCAGATTGAAGAGCTGATTCAGTATGACCCCGATTATCAGGGAACTGAAAAGCCCCAGAGCCATTGCGCCCAGGGCGTCAACGATATATCGTTTGACAAAAGCCCTGCCCAGCCGCGAGAGATTCTTCTTGTTCATGAATTGTACCTTGTGAAAGTATATGTACCCCGTTTGACCCGTAGGTACGGCAGACCGCCGCGGGGCATAAGATACATGATAGAAGAAAAGGAAGAGGCTGTCAAGGGACTTTTTCCCCTCATGTGACTTTTTCCCCGCATCGGCGGGGAAAAACCCCTTGAATGTTTCGCGCCTTCGGTATATACTATCGGCGTTGGTCACGAAAACCGGCGTGAAGCCGCACGAAGCGGGCGTTTATGGGGAGCCGTTCCGGCTTCCTTAAAAAATTATTTTCCGTACGAAGCAAAGCCATGAAGGCTTTAAGTCCTGCATTGAAATACAGGAAAAAGCCTTGGTGGCTTTTTATTTTATATGACAGGAGACATTTTATGCACATGGCAGACGCGCTTCTTTCGCCCGCAGTCGGCGGGGTTATGACGGCCGCCAGCGCCGCGGCGCTGGGCTACGCGGTTAAAAAAATCGCGGGTGACAAGCTCGACGAAAAAAAAATCCCCATGATGGGCGTTATGGGCGCCTTTGTATTCGCGGGACAGATGATAAACTTTACCATTCCCGGAACAGGATCAAGCGGGCATATAGGGGGCGGCATTCTGCTTGCCGCGCTTCTGGGGCCTTACCCCGCGCTCCTTACCCTCGCGTCGGTGCTGCTCATTCAGTGCCTTTTCTTTGCCGACGGCGGGCTTCTGGCCTACGGCTGTAATGTTTTTAACATGGGCGTTACATCATGCCTGCTTGCCTACAGTTTTGTGTTCAAACCCCTGACCGGAAAAGGGCTGACGCGAAAACGCATTATCGCCGCGTCGGTGGCGTCGGTTACGCTGGGTTTGCAGGCGGGGGCCTTCGCCGTTGTGCTTGAGACCCTCGCCTCCGGCGTTACGGAGCTTCCCTTCGGCGCTTTTCTGGTTCTGATGCAGCCCATTCACCTTGCCATAGGCGCGGTCGAGGGCATAGTTACCGCCGCCGTTCTGTGCTATGTATACGGCGCGCAGCCGGAAATTCTGGACGTGCACGCGGCGGGGACAAAAATCGCCGCCGGGGTCTCCACGAAAAAAATCCTGGCGGTTTTCGCCGCGCTGGCGCTCGTTACGGGCGGAGGACTCTCCCTCTTCGCCTCGGCGTATCCGGACGGGCTTGAGTGGTCCATGGAGGCGCTCGCCGGCTCGGCGGAACTTGAGCGTGACACACCGCTGCACGCGGCCGCGGGAGGCATAGTCGAATCCACGGCGTTTATGCCTGATTACGGGTTCGCCGGCGATGAGGAAGGCTCTGCTTTCGCAACCGGTACCGCGGGCATAGTAGGCAGCCTTATTACCGTCGCGCTTGCCGGCGGCGCGGGTTTTATTATTCACGCGGCCCGGAAAAAACCCGCAGCGCCGCAGGGTTAAAGGTAAAGGCTTCGTGGCAAATCTCTACCAGGCGGCCGCGGGCATGGACCGTCTGGAAAGACTCAGTTTGGGGGATTCTCCTGTTCACAGGCTGCATCCCCTCGCGAAGCTCCTGACGACAATCGCTTATATGGGCGTGGTTATCTCCTTTCCCCCGTACAACATTTCGGGCCTGATTGCCTTCCTCGCCTACCCTTTTCTGCTGGCGCCCGCCTCGGGTACTCCCCTGCGGCCGCTTGCCGGACGCCTCGCCTGCGCCCTGCCCTTTTCCTTTATGGCAGCCGTGAGCAACCTCTTTCTGATTCACGGCGCGGCTTTTACCCTGGGCGGCTTTACCGTCAGCTTTGGCCTTCTGTCCTTTACGTCAATCATGCTCAAGACCCTCCTTACCGTTTTTGCCGTTCTTCTTCTTATCGCCACAACCCCGTTCACCGACATAAGTTCGCAGCTCGCGGCCCTGCGCGTACCAAAAATCATCTGCCTCCAGCTCATCATGAGCTACCGCTACACAGGGCTTCTTTTGCGCGAGGCCGCCTCTATGATGACGGCCTACTTTCTGCGCGCTCCTGTGCGCAGGGGTATACGCATGAAGGACATGGGCAGCTTCCTTGGGCAGCTTATTCTGCGCAGTTCCCGCCGCGCGGACCGCGTTTACCTGTCCATGAAGTGCCGCGGTTTTCAGGGCGTTTACAGGGGGCGGCGGCTTTCCGGCCCCGGGCCGCGCGACTGGGTATATACGGCCGCGCTTGTATCGGCTATCTTTTTTCTGCGGTTCTTCAACCTGAGCGTCTTTCTGGGACGCCTTGCGGGGTAAGTAAAAAGTGATACGCGCGGAAAACCTGACGGTAAAATATGTTCCTGCGGAGGAAGCCTGCGCCCTTCGCGGCGTAAGTTTTTCCGTTTCGGCGGGAGAGCGCCTCGCCCTCATAGGGGCAAACGGCGCGGGAAAATCGACCCTGCTCCTCGCGCTTGTGGGAGCGGTTCCCCCCGCCTCCGGCGGCATAGTCATTGACGGCATCCCCGTAGAAAAGAAAACCCTCTACGAGGCGCGCGGCAAGGCGGGCATGGTTTTTCAGAATCCCGACGACCAGCTTTTCATGCCCACGGTATACGAAGACATCGCCTTTGGCCCCCGCAATTACGGGATAGAGGAGGATGTCATCTCGCAGCGCGCCGCCAGGGTTTTGGCCGATCTCGGCATAGAGCGCCTTTCAGGCCGCATGACGGCCAAACTTTCCGGCGGTGAAAAACGCCTCGTCGCCCTGGCCGGGGTTCTGGTCATGCTCCCCTCTGTTCTGCTTCTGGATGAGCCTTCGTCTTTTCTTGACCCCCGCTCGCGGCGGCGTCTCATTGAAATTCTCAAAGGTCTGCCCCAAACCCTCATGATCGCTACCCACGACCTTGCCCTGGCCCAGGATCTATGCGACAGGATCATCCTTTTAAAAGAAGGCCGCGTTGCGGCGGACGGCCCGGCCGCGGATATTCTGGCGGACACCGAGCGGCTTGAGGATTGCGGGTTGTAGGGAAGCCAGTTCCAAAATGAAAACCGTAATCATTCGTGCGCATT
>JAISQU010000057.1 GCA_031274005.1 Spirochaetales bacterium | reverse complement strand
CCTGTTTTTATCTCAAATCTTACAAATTACCTGGATATAACAAGGTAAAACCCGGGCTTCCAGCAAAAACTTCTTCGACTTTTTCGACTTCGCGGTTAGAAATTCCTGAAATATGTAATCAATCATCGAGTTATGGGTCAAGAATAAGGCAGAGCGCCTGAATTGGAATTAACCGTTAAGGTATACAATATTAACAGGGGTCACAACGAACCCATAGTCCGGCGGTGTGAGAAACTGGGCGGGTACAGCGCCTTCATTGCCCGGGTGCGGGAGATTGAAGCCGAAACAACCGGAGGCAGGCAGCCCCGGCAGCTTACGGAAGACGAGAAGAAAGAAGCCATGAAAAAGGCGATAGCCTGGTGTATCGCCAACAATATACTCAAATCCTTTTTGGAAACCCACGGTTCGGAGGTGGTAAATATGTTAATGAGCGAATGGAAACTTGAAGACGCATTGGTAGTAGAGCGGGAAGAAGGCCGGGAGAAGGCTGTCAGAAACCTTCTTGAGTTCGGCATGACAGCAGAACAGATTTCCCGTGCACTCAAACTGCCGCCTGAGACGGTCAGGCAGTATAGTGATTCGGGCCGGTAAATCGCGCGGGGGGATTAAAGCGCTATCACACAGTTTGTGTTGTATATGTGGATAAACCGGAGGAATGAAGAACCGCTGGCCGGGGCTGAAAGCCCCGTGTTGTTCTAACACTCCGGTCTGCCGCCCATGCATCCCGAGAGGGCGCAGAGAAAAGCATAGCATATTTTTTTCTTCCTCTTTACTTGGGATAGTGAGTCTTTGGGATAATGAGATTGTAAGCCGCGTTAAAATTCTCTTGTCTATCCGGCCGCCAGACTTTTCTCCAGCCGGGCGCAGAGGGAATGCGCAAGTTTGATATCCTCACCGTTCAGGGCGGCGAGGCGTTCCAGAATGCGGCGGCTTACAAGATCCCCTGCGGGCTCAAGGCGGGCAAGAACAGCGGCGGCGCGGTTTTTCAGCGCGCGAAAAGACGCGTCTTCAGACAAAGGGGTTTCCCCGCGGGGCTGCTGCGGCGGAAGAACCAAGGGCGAGAGTACATAGGCGTAAATCATGACTGCCTGGGCCAGGTTCAGCGAGGGATAGGCCGCTGCCAGGGGAACGGACGAAACGCAGTCGCACAGCGCAAGTTCCGCATTTGACAGCCCCCGCTCCTCCGGACCAAAAACCAGGGCTGCGCGGAGCCCTCCGGCGTCTTTTCCCCGGATAAGCGGAACAAGGCTCTCCGGGGGATAATACTCGTGGCGCAGCCCCCGCCGCCGCGCCGTGGTCGCGATAACAAAATCCCTGTCCGCCACAGCCTCTTCCAAAGTGTCAAAAATTTGCGCCGCGTCCAGTATGTCACGCGAACCGTGAGCTGTCCACAATGCCTCGTTTTCGTGATGCGGGCAGGCGCCCGCCAGCCGCAGCCGGCAAAAACCCATTGTTTTTACGGCGCGCGCCGCCGCTCCTATATTCGCGGCCAGGGCGGGGGCAACCAGAACAAAGCATATATCCATACGCCATAGTAGCGAAAACAGCTTTTTTCCGCTACACTGACGCCGGAGAAAGAGGAGAATCCCGTGGGAAAAACATATCACTTTATTTTTATAATGCTTGCCTGTACGCTGGCCTGCGGCCGCGCGGATAACTCCCCGGCACAGCCCCCCCCCGGCCCGCAGACCCGCTCCGGCAATCTGCACCCCGCCTTCAGCCTGGACCGCGAAGACCTCGCAGCCCTTACAGCGGAGCTTCCTCCCCCAATGCGGGAAGCCATACTCGAAAATCCGCGGGATTTTCTCGATTTGATGAGCCGCCTTATGCGCGAGCCCGAAGGTCTTCTGGTTCTGGTGGACAAAAGCCATCCTCTTCCCGAAGGCTGGGAGCCGCAGGACTTAAAAAAACTCAGCGATTATCCCCTGCTGCGTTTGTCGCGGCAGAACCTTCTGTTGCGCGCCATCGTCCTGCCCGACCTTCTGGACATGGCGCGGGAGGCGCAAAAAGACGGAATAACGCTGCTGGTATCTTCGACATACCGCTCCGCGGCCTATCAGAAAACGGTGTACGAACGCAATGTACGGGAAATGGGACAGCAGACGGCGGACAGGGAATCCGCTTGGCCGCGGCATTCCCAGCACCAGCTTGGCACGGTTATCGACTTTGGTTCCATCAACGATGATTTTACCGGCACGCCCATGCAGCGCTGGCTGGACGCCAACGCCTGGAAATACGGTTTTTCTCTGTCGTTCCCGGAAGGCAGGGAAGAGCTTACCGGATACCGGTACGAAAGCTGGCACTTCCGCTACATAGGCCGGAGCGCCGCGGAAATGGCCCGCAGGTTTTTCGGCGATATTCAGCAGATTATGCTTGAATACCTTCATCTGCACATTCAGAAATTTGCCGCGGCGGAAATTTAACCGCCCGCCTTAATAGACTCGGGAGGAACCAAACAGGGGTTTCGAACAAGTCTAATGAATCCGCGCATTCTCTCCGTTCTGCCACAGGTCGGGATTGCCGCCAAGGGCCTTTTTCACGCCCTCGCTCAGGGCGGTCAGCCTGACAAGTATGTCAGCCGAAACAGTCTGGTTATAAGCGGCAAGATTTCCCGCGAGCTGTTTTTCGTTACGCACCCCGCACAGCACAAAGTCCACGGCCTTTTGGGCGCGCAGCCAGGCAAGGGCAAGAGCGTTCATTGAAATTTTTGTTTCATCGCATATTTGCCGTATATCCGCTATGGTTTTAAAAAGCAGTTCTTCCATTCCGTCCTCGGTGTGGCGGGTGTAGGCTGTGCGGGAATGGTGATAATACCGTGTATTCGTCCGGCCCGCCGGGACATCTTCCGCCCTGTGATATTTGCCGGACAGTAAACCCATGGCAAGCGGGCTGTAGGCCATAATCATCATGCCTTTAGACCTGCACGCCGGAAGTATGGCGTCTTCCACCGCCCGGTTGAGCAGGCTGTAAGGAAGCTGATCACATTCGGCGCCGCCAAGTTTATAAAGACGCTCAAGGTCCTGAACCCCAAAATTGCATACCCCTATGGCGCGTATCTTACCCTGCCTTAAAAGATCGTGCAGGGCTTCCATTGTTTCTTCCAGGGGAATCGTTCGGGAAGGCCAGTGAATCTGGTAGATATCAATATAATCGCTGCCCAGCCTTTGCAGGCTCTTTTCGCAGGAGGCCGCAAGGCCGGCTTTCGTAAGATTGGCCGCAAGGGCCTTGGTAGCAATAACCGCATCCCCCCGCCTGCCCGCAAGCGCCCTGCCCAGCACTTTTTCCGCGTTTCCCTCGCCATAGCCTTCCGCGGAATCAAAGAAGTTTATTCCTGCGTCCAGGGCCGCGTGAATAGCCCTGATTGACAGCTCTTCCGCATTGTCTCCCCAGATGGCGTCCCTGGCGAACTCCCAGGTACCCATCATAAAAGTCGATACCCGGATGCCGGTTTTTCCAAAAACAATTTTTTCCACAACAACCCCTCTTCGTACTATCAGGTCGCCCGCCGCAAAAACGTCTGTCCGGCAAGCCCCTTATCCGCCGCCAGAGCGCGCACAGCCTCCGCGATTCCGGCCGCGTCCAGGCCGCAGTCCGCGAGAAGCTCCTCACGGCTGCCGTGCGGCAAGAACTCATCCGGCGCGCCCCCGTGCCCATAGGCAAGAGGCAGCCCCCAGCGCGAGAGGAGCCCTCCCACCGCGTCGCCCATGCCGCCCGCGCGGGAGCCGTCCTCAACCAGATACGCGGCCCGGTAATCCGAAAGTACGGACTTCAGGTACTGCGTATCCAAAGGCTTGATAAACCGCAAATTGTATACATCCGCGCCCAATCCCCCGGCGGCCAGAATATCCGCCGCCGCCTCCGCCCCTGCGCACAAAGCCCCAAGCGAAAGAATAAGAATATTCCCCCGCCCCCTGCGCAGAAAAACGCCGCGGCCTGTTTCCAGTGCGGAGCCCAAAACAGTATTGCCATTCGCGCAGGGCGCTTTGGGAAAGCGTATCAAAACCGGCCCGCCGGCGCAAACAGCGTGACTGAGCATCAGTTCAAGCTCCGCGGCCGAAGCGGGCGCCATAAACGTTATATTCGGAACACAGCGGAAAAGCGCGATGTCATACAAGCCCTGATGAGTCTCCCCGTCTCCTTCCACAAGACCGGCCCTGTCCATGACAATCGTTACCCCAAGTTTCGGAAGAGCCGCGTCGTGAATAACCTGATCCACCGCCCTCTGCATAAAAGTTGAGTATATCGCAACCACAGGCCGCAGACCCGCCGCGGCAAGACCCGCCGCGAAGGTAACGGCATGCTGCTCGGTAATGCCCACGTCAAAAAAACGGCTGGGGAAACTCTCCTGAAAAAGCGCGAGACCCGTCCCCTTTGCCATCGCCGCCGTTATGGCAACCAGTTTGGGATCGCTCTCGCCCAGGGCGCGCAGAAACCGGGCAAAATGATCCGTATAACCCGGCGGCCCCTTTTTCTCGACCTTGCCGTCGCGTATGGAAAAAGCCGTAATACCGTGAAAAGCCGTGGGGTTATCTTCCGCGTGGGCGTAGCCCTTGCCCTTCTTTGTAAAAACATGCGCCACCACCGGCCGGTCGGTATCATGCAGGGTGCGAAAAACCTCGCGCATCAGGGGAATATCGTGACCGTCCAAAGGCCCTATGTAACCAAAGCCCAAATCGGAAAAAAGCGTCTCGTTGTACAAAACGGCCCTGGCGCTTTTCTTTACGCGGTTAACCACATCGGCCAGGCGCGAACCGTAACGCGGAACATTTTTCAAAGTGCTGTCAATCGTAGAGCGCAAATTCCTGTAAAGCCTGCTCGCCGAAAGCCTCGACAGATAAGAAGACATCGCCCCCACATTCCGGGAAATCGACATCTCGTTGTCATTTAAAATAATGATAAGGTTCCGGCCCAAATGCCCCGCGTGATTCAGGGCCTCCATCGCCATACCGCCGGTCAGCGCCCCGTCGCCTATCACGGCAATCACGCGGCCCGGCCGGGCCAGAAGCTCCTGCCCCGTCAGAATCCCCAGAGCCGCGGACAGCGAGGTCGAGGCGTGGCCTGTCTCCACAATATCGTGGGGGCTCTCGCCGCGTTTGGGAAAGCCCGACAGCCCCCCCCTCTGACGCAGAGTATGAAACTCCTCCCTGCGGCCCGTCAAAATCTTATGGGTATAAGACTGATGCCCCACGTCCCATACAATCTTGTCGGCGGGACTGGAAAACTCCCTGTGCAGGGCAATGGAAAGCTCCACCACGCCCAGATTCGAAGCAAGATGCCCCCCCGTCACACTGACCACCGCAATAATAAGCCGCCTGATCTCCGCCGCCAGACGGGGCAGAGAATCATCCGGAAGAGAACGCAGGTCGGCAGGACCATGAATCAGCTTCAGGAGGGGATACCTGTCTTCCATCGCGGGATTCTATCTAATCTTCTTCTTGTGGCGGTTCTTTCTGAGTTTTTTCTTTCGTTTATGCGTAGCTATCTTTTTGCGTTTCCGCTTTCGTCCACACGGCACCTCGTATGCTCCTTCAGCGCGAATTTAATGATAGAGCTGGTTCCAAAATGAAAACCCTAATCATTCGCGCGCATTTTTGCTTCGCAAAAACCGGGCTTTCCGGGGGTCCCGCCGCTGGCGCGGCCGCTTCGCGCCCCTTCAATCCCATTGCGCCCCACGGGCTTCAAAAAATGGTTTCATTTTGGAATCGGCTCATTTCAATATGTTTTTCCAATTCCTGTAATAAAATGCTAATGTTATGTGTTTTCTCCGGTTCGACTCCATAAAAAATCAATAATCCCTTCAATGCTTTTTCGGTAGACTGTTGAGCCTGAAAACACAAATCTTCAAGGCAAACCAATTCATTGTCAGTTGATTTCGCTAATTCCAAACTGCTACGAGCTCTTTTTATCCATTCTTCATAACTATTCATACAATATTTTCCCTTCCCTTTTTATTGTTTTATAAATATATCCTATATCATCATTTAATTTATTATATTTATCATAATCAACAGCAATTAAATCAATTGGTATTCTAATTTTTTTGTCAAGGAATTCCATATACAAA
>JAISQU010000287.1 GCA_031274005.1 Spirochaetales bacterium | reverse complement strand
GGGATTGAAGCGGAAATCCTTTTGGCGCAGCCAAAAGATTGGAGCGAAAAGCCCGGTTTGCGGCGTTTTACGCCGCAAATGCGCCCAAATTCCGAATTATAAGGAGATTTTGAACAGGCTCCAAGATGAATAAAACCGCAAAGGCGCATAAGAGAGGAGTACCGGATTGCGGGCATCCCGCGGGCTGCTCCCAAAAAAAATAATCGCACTGCGATAAATTTTTTGTTGTTTATACAACGTTAAGGAGGAACGTATGGCAGATGATACACGGGTTTCGCCGTATCTTTTTTCGGTGGAGATTGACGGAATCCAGACGGCGCGGTTTCAGAAATGCGAGGGGCTTGAGGCCCGGACCGCTGTGTACGAGATCGAGGAGGGCGGCCTTGCGGCAGGATCTCGCAAGTTTTACGGCAGCACACGCTACCCGAATTTGGTTCTGGAAAAGGGAGTCACCGATAATGAGGAGCTGTTCACCTGGTACAGGCAGACTGTGCTGGAGGACAAAAAGGTCGAGAGAAAAAACGGCTCGGTTATTTTAAAGGACGCGCAGGGCGCCGAACTCAAACGCTGGAATTTTTTCCGGGCGTTCCCCTGCCGCTGGGTTGGCCCGCGGCTTGAAGGGGCCAGGGCGGCGGACTTTGCCCTGGAGCGCATCGAGATCGCTCACGAAGGTCTTGTGGCGGACGCCACCTGAAGGAGAGGCTATGGCACTGGAAAAAGCTCTTATATCCAACCTCGACACCGGCGAGGATATTCCGGTTCTTTTTAATCCCAAAGAATATGTTCTGGAGAAAAAAACTCCGTGGGCGGAGATGAATGTTTTTGGCCTGGATTCTCCGCCGGTTCAGTTTACCATGGGCGAACGCAAAAGGCTCATCATGGAACTTTTTTTTGATACTTCGGAGGAAAAAACCGATGTGCGCGAATATACGCGGAAGATAGAGACCCTTATGCTTGTCAACGCGCAGGAACATCGTCCGCCGCTTTTGCGTTTTTCCTGGGGGAGTCTGGCTTTTGGCTGCGTACTGGAAGATCTTGTGCAGCGTTACACCCTCTTCCGCGCCGACGGTACGCCCCTGCGGGCTATCCTCAAGGCTGTTTTTAAGGAGTACTCAAGCGCGGCGGCTCAGTTGTCGGGTACGCGCCGGGAATCCGCGGACCACACAAAGCGTCTTGTTTTGCGCGAGGGAGAAAGCCTGGCGGGTCTGGCCGCCCGCGAGTATAACGATCCGGCAAAGTGGCGCGTTATCGCCGAGGCAAACGGCATAGACGATCCTGAGAACATCGCGGCAGGAACTCTGGTCGAACTTCCGCCGCTGTATTAACCGTACAAAGGCTGTACGAAAAAAAAGGAGATTTGCGTATGAGTGAAAACACCCGTCTTACTCCCGTATGGATTATTTATGCAGACGGCAAGCGCCTTGATACCGAACACGAAGGCGCTCTGCGCCGCCTGTGCGTGAACGACAGGCTTTCGGGCGTGGGCGTTTTCTCGCTTCAGTTCGATACGGGGCGGACGCCCATCCGTGAGCTCGGCGTTCTGGGCCTGGCAAGCCGCGTTTCTATTCATCTGGGTTATAAGGATGAGGTCGAAGAGGTCTTCGCGGGAGATGTGCTTGGTTTCAGAACCACGCTTTCAAACTCCGGTTCCGCGCGGCTTGAGGTTACCGGCTGTAACGATCTGCACAGGCTTCACCACGGCAGGCATTCCCGCAGCTTTGAGAAAAAAACCGCGGCGCAAATTGTGCGGGCTTTGGCCGGCCTCTACTCGCTGGACGCGCGGGTAGAGGATTTCGGGTCCGCGCAGGAGTTTTCCACAAGCCGCGAGGAGACAGACCTTGAACTTGTTTTGAGGCTTTCTTCTTTTTACGGGAAGGAGGTTTACGCCTGGGATTCCACGCTCTACGCGGCCGCGGAAATACGCGTGCGCGCGGATGAAATTATTTACGAGTGGGGCAAGAACCTTACGGGTTTCGAGGCGGAGCAAAGCATCCGCGGTCTTTGCTCGGGCCTCACCGCCGCCGGCTGGGACGGAGGCAAAAACGAGGCCTTTACCGCCCGCGCCGCGCCGGCCGATATTCCCCTGCGCGTAGGCGGCGCTTCCCACTGGACAGACCTTATCCCCGCGCCCGGCGCGGCCTGGGAAAGCATTGCCGCCTGCGCGCAGCTTAAAGACGCGGAGGACGCCCGCGCGGCCGCGGCCGCGGCCCTCCAGCGAAATTCCTTCCGCTTTGGCCGCGCCCGGGGCGGCGGGGAGGGCAATCCCAAACTGCGGCCCGGCATGAGGGTACAGATCAAGATGGCCGGCGAGGCGGAAAGCGGAGAGTACATAGCCGAGACTGTCTGCCACCGCTTTGATTACGGCGGAGGCTACCGTACGGACTTTAGCCTGAAAAGGAACATGTCCCCATGATGATACACAGCCTACTCCCCGCCTCTCGGGCGAACGGCCCCGGAGAGCGTTTTGTCCTCTGGACGCAGGGCTGTTCCCGGCGCTGTCCGGGCTGCTTTAACCCCGGGGCGCAGGCGAAAAAAATCCCGGCCGGAGAGCTTTCCGTCAGCCGGATTATTTCGAATATCCCCTCCGGCCGGGTAAGCGGCATAACCGTATCCGGCGGCGAGCCTTTTGAGCAGCCGGAAGAACTGCTGCGCCTGCTTGCCGCGGCGCGGGGGCTGGGTCTGCATACTCTTGTGTATTCAGGCTTTACCTACGAAGAGCTGCGCCGCACGGCCCGTGAAATCCTCCGCGAAATAGACATGCTCATAGACGGGCCGTACCTCCGGGAGATTCCGCCCCTAAGCCCCTGGACCGGATCGGGCAACCAGAGGCTGCTCCGCCTGCGGGAGGGTGAAGTCCTTTCGCGGGACAACGGTTTTTCGCCTCAGGCTGTTCCTTTTGTCGAGGGGGAAATTTTTATTGATTCACGCGGCCTTATAACCGAAACAGGGATTTTTTCCCTGACAACGGGGGCCGCGCAAACCGTATAACAGGAGAAACTCATGCAAAGCGAAAACAGTTCCGCGCAAAAAATCGAAACGCTGATAAGGGCGCGCTATCCGCTTATTTATGTCGTGTCTTTTGAAGAGGGCCGCGTAAGCCGGAACCTGAAACTTATGACCGACGCGCGAAAAAAAGAACTTGCGGCCTGGACAATCACGGCGGGGCTGGAGACGCCCGACGGTTCGTTTATCACGGAGCTCAAAGACCCTATCAAGGTACTTGATTACATTCTGCAGAGCGGCGCGAACGGGCTTTTTGTCCTGCGCGATTACCACCACTACCTGAACGACCCTGTTGTTGTGCGCAAGCTGCGGGACGCGGCGCGTGAGCTGAAAATGACGCGCAAAAATATTATTTTTCTGTCGCCGGTTTTAAAAGTACCTACCGAGCTGGAAAAGGAGATCGCCGTCATTGATTACGAGCTGCCGGACAAAGAGGAGCTAGCCCTCATCATAGGGAAAATCAGCGGGAGCCTCGACGGCAGGGGGCAGCCCGCGGCGGCTGAGTGCGGCAGGCAGGAGAAGATAGTAGAAGCGGCGCTCGGCCTTACCGCGGAAGAAGCGGAAAATGTTTTCGCAAAAAGTCTTGTACAAAAAGGAATGTTTGATGTTTCCATTGTGCTGTCCGAAAAGGAGCAGATTATCCGCAAGTCCGGCGTTCTGGAATACTACCATACAAATGAAAACATGAAGGAGGTCGGCGGTCTTGACGAACTCAAGAAATGGCTTGTCAAACGGGGCAAGGCTTTTACGCCCAAGGCCCGCGAGTTTGGCCTGCCCGAACCCAGGGGCATTCTGCTTCTGGGCATACCCGGCTGCGGAAAAAGCCTTACCGCAAAGGCCATCGCCGGGCTGTGGCAGCTTCCCCTGCTCAAGCTGGATGTGGGCAAGGTTTTTTCCAGTTATGTAGGCTCAAGCGAAGAGAATGTGCGCCGCGCGATTCAGACCGCGGAGTCCATCGCGCCGTCCATTTTGTGGCTTGATGAAATGGAGAAAGGGTTTTCCGGCCTGAGTTCCTCCGGCATGAGCGACGGCGGTACCACGGCCCGCGTTTTTGGAACTTTTCTTACCTGGCTTCAGGAAAAAACAACGCCGGTTTTTGTTGTGGCCACCAGCAACAATGTCAGCCAGCTTCCCCCGGAGCTTCTGCGCAAGGGCCGCTTTGATGAAATTTTTTATGTTGATCTGCCTGCAAAAGACGAACGGGAAGAAATTTTTCGTATCCATCTGCAAAAACGCGGCCGCGGCGCAGAGGGTTTTGACCTTGCCGCCGCAGCCGCGAAGACCGGGGGATTTTCCGGTTCTGAAATTGAGGAGGTTATTGTCTCGGCCCTCTATGACGCCTTCGACCAGGACAGTGAACTTCTGCCGCGGCACATAGAGGCGGGCATACAGGCCATTATTCCCCTGTCACAGACAATGGAAGAGCAGATCCGCGGCATCCGCGAGTGGGCGAAACTCCGCGCCCGCCGGGCAAGCTCTATCCGCTGGGAAGAGGAAAGCGGCGCGGTACGGCAGCTTGAAATGTGAGGGCGGCGGAAGGGGGTTTTTTACGGCGCCGCTTCAACCAGCACAAAGGCGGTCTGCGTGTTTTCGTTATAAAAACTTTTTACGACTTTGTATGACAGTTTCTGCGAGGACTCGGATCTTACAATTGTGTTCGCGCTCAGGCCCTGTCCGCCGGCTGCCGCCGTAGATGTTTTTTCTACACGCATGCGCCTGTACATCGCTATATCCGCGGCGGCGGCGGCTTCAGCCATGGCAAGGGCCGTGGTTTTATCCGCAAAGGTTTTCTCGCCCGCGGCATAGAGCAGGCTGCCGCTTTGGGGCGGCCGCAGATACCAGTCGGGATACTGCGACCAGTCTCTATTCGCCGAAGAAGAACGCACGGCCGCGGGGATTTTCTTTCCGGCATCATCGGGGGCAGCCTCGTTGGGATATTCCCCCTGCCGGGCAAGGCCGCCTGAATAAATGTGGGGCGCCTCATCCGCCGCAGTCCGGCCCATTCCGGATGTTTTCGCGTATTCGCGTACGGAAATGCTTTTTCCCGCGGTTATTTTTCCGTCGCTGAAAAACGCCGTAGAATAATCGCTCCTGCCCAGAGCGCCCATTTCCAGCGCCGTGGTAATCTCCATATCGAAATTAAAGGAACCGTCGGGCCGTATCAGCGTGGGCCAGGGTTCAAAGCCTTCTTCCCCGCCGCCTTCATCGTCAAGGTATCTCCATGTGTACAGACCATCCGCGACCCGCACAAGCTGCCGCCTGCCTGTTCCTGTGTCCCTCATGTGATAAAGGCCGTCGTATTCGCTTCCCGCCCTCTCCTCCCGGGGAAGAAAAGCCAGGACGCCTTTTATGAAAATCCCGTTGAGCCTCCCGTGCAGTTCAAGCGTCCCGGACCAGTAAAAATCGCCGGTCTCGCTCACGCTGCCTGAAACCGAGGGGTTATCGCGGCTTGAGATTTTTCCGTCGTCCGCCACGCTCAGCAGGATGGAAAGAACAGGGTCAAACAGGGCGCCGTTTTCGCAGTAGGTGACGGTTCCGTTCTGTTTCAAAGTAATTTCCTGTATCATGCTCATGCCTGTGGCGGAGCTGAACTCGTACTCGTCCTGAATGCCTTTGAGCGTGCGTTCGAAGTTGTAGGTATACCACCCGTCCGCGAGGGGCAGAAAAGCCTGCCGCGCGGGGGAGGATGCGCAGGAAAAAAGACCGGCAAGGACACAAAGGACTCCAAAGACTCCGCCCGCCAAAATGTTTTGTTTCTTTTTCATACTGGTTTCCTTATGAGAGTTGTTCGGAAACTTTAGTTTCTGAACAATAATTTACAGAGCCATATTTCTGTTGACTCGCAAGCGGGTCCATGCCCCGCGCCTTTGTCGGGAAACTAAACCGGGGGCAAAAACCCCAGCTTGATGACGCCGTCATAAACGAACTGTATGGAAAGGCCCGATAAAAGAATCCCGACAATGCGCTCTATGACCGAAACGCCGGTTTTACCCAGAGCGCCAAGAATGAAATTCGAAGCGCTCAGAATAATCCACACGGCGGCAAGCGTCATGCTGATGGCGGAAAAAAGCATGGCCATCATGGTCAGGTGATCTCCTGAGCCGGTAAAAAGAATTATGGCGGTAATGGCCCCGGGGCCGGCGAGCATGGGGATAGCCAGGGGGAACACCGCGATGCCCGCGTCATCTTCCGGGGGAGTTTCGCGGTTGGAAACTTTTGACTGTGTGGGACGGCCAAAAAGCATTTCAAGGGAAACAATAAAAAGCATAATGCCGCCGGCGATATAAAAAGCGCCGGTCTGGATGCCCAAAACCGCGAGTATCCATTTTCCCAGAACAATAAAAACAGCCAGCACGACAAAAGAGATGAACACCGCCTTCGCGATGATTTGTTTTTTCCGCTCCCCGGGGATATGTGCTGTCAGGCCTATATAAAGGGGAACAAGGCCAATGGGATCAATGACTATAAAAATAGTAGCAAAAATCGGCAAAAACCGGGAAATCATAATTCTGCCAGTATAGGGGCTATGCATTTTCCGCGCAAGCGGTATAAACTGAATCGCTGACTGCGGAAACCGGAGGACAGGGTGAGCGGCGTTGTTAAATCCTTTTTGACAAACGATCCTTTTCTGCGGCCGCCTCCGGCCGCTGTTTTGGGAGGCATAGCCGGCGGGCAAACCCCCTCGAAGTATTCCCAAAGCCCCGCGCTCTGGAACAGGTTTTTCGATTCCCTTAACATACACGGGTATTACACAGCCTTCGATATTCCTAGCGCGGGAAGGCTCGCGGATTTTATGCGGGCTGTTTTTGAGCTTCCCGGCTTTATCGACTTAACCATCACAAACCCCTATAAAACCGCGGCGTTTGCCTGTCTTTCTTCTTTACCCTGGAAAATCCGGCTTGGCGAAAGATCCCGCGTCCTGCAAAGCGTTAACCACCTGACGGGCAATCCTCATCATGGGGAACTTGTCGCCGACTGCACCGACGGGCTGGGGATGATCCGCGCCGTAGGTAAACACCTTTCCCCCGAAGGCCGGACGGCCCTGCTTGCCGGCGCGGGGGGCGCCGCCCGTCAGATAGGCTACGAGCTTGTCCGCGGCGGCGCCGATCTCATCATTGTCAATATTGTTCAGGAAGACGCCGCGGCTTTGGCGCAAGTCCTCTCCCCCCACTGCCGGCCGGGAAGAAAGGCGCGGGCAGCCGCCTGGGAGTCGGCGGGCGCTGCGGCGCCCCGGGCGGATATCATCATCAGCGCCATAACAGAGGCCGCCCCTTTCGGCGCGGCTGTGATAGAAAACCTGCCTTCGCATATTCTGTTCGCCGATGTGCGCTACGGCGCGATGGCCGAGTTTGCCCTGGCTGTCCGCGCCGCGGGGCGAACCTGTATAGACGGCCGCAGGATGCTCTACGGACAGTTCCGCTGCGCCGCCGAAACATACAGCGATCTTGAAGGCTTGCCCGCCGGCCCTGTCGCGAAAAGCCTGGATGATATTGAAGCCTGGTTTTGCGGGGAGGAGGGCCGGCGTATAAATTAATGCGGCTGCCCTGCCGCGGAAAGAATTCTGTTTGACAAATTTCCCGGCCGCGGGATACAATGCGTTAGAAAACAGGAGACGAGCCATGAGTAAATATCTTGATGAGTTTGTTGTGGGAGAAAAATATCTTACGCCGGGCAGAACCATTACGGAAACCGATGTTGTTATGTTCGCGGGAATGACCGGCGACTACGCCCGTGTTCATACCGACGAACACGAGATGAAAAAAAGTCAGTTCGGCACGCGCATAGCGCACGGGCTTTTGGGTCTTTCGGTTGCCCACGGGCTTTTCTTCCGGCTGGATTTGATTTCCACCACTGCCATCGCCTTCGCGCAGATAGAAGAGTGGAAGTTTCTTTCTCCGATTTTTTTCGGCAACACGATTCACTGCGCTATTGAGGTAGCCGATGTTATTTTCAGCAGGAGCAAGCCCGACCGCGGCATCCTCAAGCTGAAATTCGAGGTTTTCAACGAAGACACCGCTCAGGTTGCCCAGGCCGGCGTCAAGAGCATTATGATGATGCGCAAACCCGTGACGCAGGGGTAACAGCGGCCTGTTATTTTCCGCTCCACGGGGGAGATGATTCCAGGCCCATGGGACAATCGAGAAAGATTTTTTGGTCCATGGTTTTTAACGGGTCCGCTATGCGGGGCCTGAATTCCATTTGCCCAAGAATGTCTTTTTCAAGATCAAGGCCGGGAGCGATCTCCGTCAGGGTAAGGCCCTCGGGCATCAGGCTGAAAACGGCCCGCTCGGTGACGTAGAGAATCTCCTGCTTCCGCCCGCGGGCCAAATCGCCGTTAAAAGTTATTTGTTCCACAGCGGGGACGAACTTCCTGAATTTCCCCTCCCGCGCAATGCGGAGCTTTCCGTTTTCACAGACAATCCGGACTCCGCCCGCGGTAAAGGTTCCGCAGAAAGTGACTTTGCGCGTATTCTGGCTTATGTCGACAAAGCCTCCCGCGCCGGTGATGGACGCGCCGAATTTGCTGACATTAACATTTCCTTTTTCATCGGACTGCGCCATGCCAAGAAAAGCCATATCCAGCCCGCCGCCGTGGAAAAAGTCAAACTGGGACGGAGCGTCAACAACCGCGTCCGGATTGAGGCACGCTCCAAAAATATCGCCCTTCGCCGGAATCCCTCCGATGAGACCCTGCTCTATGCAAAAGTTGAATTTGCCGATAAGACCTTCTTCCGCCGCGATATTCGCCACACCGTCGGCAATCCCGAAACCAAGGTTAACGATGGTATCGGGGCGCAGTTCCAGAGCCGCCCGGCGCGCAACCCATTTACGCGGATCGAACTCCAGGCGCGGCATCTGGCTCAGAGGAATTCTGTAGGAGCCGGCAAACCCCACATTGTTTTCACCCTCGATACTCTGCCATTGACTCGGATTTACCACCAGAGCCTTTATCATGAAACCCGGTATCTGCACATGGCGGGGCGGTATCTGTTTGGCCTGCACAAGCCTCTTCACCTGGGCAATGACTATGCCGCCGGAGTTGTAGGCCGCCTGCGCGGTCGCGTACATCTCAAGATTTGACGGTTCGTTTTCAAGACTGATGTTTCCCTCTTCGTCCGCCGTGGAACCCTGAATAATCGCAACATCAATGGGGAAGGCCTTGTAAAAAAGAAGCTCTTCCCCGCCCAGGTTCACGACCTGGACAATATCTTCTTGTGTGCGGGAGTTGAGTTTGCCTCCCTCCACGCGGGGATCGGCGTATGTCCCCAGGCCCACGCGGGTAACCAGCCCGGCCCGTTTTGAACCGATCTCCCGCAGCAGCAGCGAAAGAACCCCCTGGGGAAGCGTATACGCCTCAATCTCGTTATTGATAGCCATCTGCGACATGGTCGGCGACCAGCCCCAATGCCCGCCCAGAACCTTCCGTACCATTCCCGTGTGGGCAAAATGGCTGGGTCCCTGATCTTTTTTGTTGCCCATCCCGCTTACATGGAACAAGAAAAGATTCCGCGGCCGGCCCGTTTCAAGAAAGCGCTTTTCTATGGCTTCCAGCACACACTCCGCGACCAGAATGCCGCCCCCGTGACCCGGCAGGGAAACCGTATCGTTATCTTTCACAAGCGCCGCCGCCTGCCCTGCAGACATTATTTGTACTTTCATAGGCTATGAATTTATCCGATTATGGACATTTGTCAAGCGACTTAGTTCGGGGCGGGGGGGTGCACCAATTTTTTCCGTGCGCCTTTTTTGCTTCGCAAAAAACCGGGCTTTCCGCTTCAATCTTTTGGCTGTGCCAAAAGGATTTACGCTGCAATCCCTGGCGCGACCCAGGGGCT
>JAISQU010000217.1 GCA_031274005.1 Spirochaetales bacterium | reverse complement strand
AGAAAATATAGTAATTCGTTACACTATAAGAAATTATAACAACGGTACAAGTTCTGATTCTACTTTCTTTTTCCTAACTTCTTCGACTTATTCGACTTCGTGGTTTTTATTTATCTTTGCTTTTAGACTAATCAAGGTACTAGTATAACCGGGAAAAAGTAAGTGCTGTTGCCCTGTGGTTGCCCCGCGGCCGCCTTTTCTTTGTTTCGGGTTTGCGCTATAATTAAAATATGATTTGCATATTCCGGTATCGCCTGGTGGCGGCGGGTATTTTCCTTTTTGGTGTTTCGCTTTGTTACGCGGACTCTCCTCCCTCCGGCGAAGCCGCTCTGTGGGAAGCCGCCGTAGCCTGCCGCGCGGAATCTTTTACCATGGCGCCGGGGGAACTCCCCTACGAACAGTACCAGCTTGACAGCGACGGCAGCGTCGCCCACAGGGAAACAGGACGCATGAGCCTTGATTTCAGCGAAGAAGGCAAGGCGGATATTTCCATTCTGTGGGCGAAACGGGATGGCAGCGATTTTACCGCGGAGCGGGCCCGGCGGCTCGAAAAACAGGCTTCGCGGCGCAATGAGTATTTGTCGCTGACAACCCCTTTTGATCCCGATGTTCAGGATAAATTAAAGCGCGGGCCCGGCGAGAAGGTCATCTCCGGCGGAATTGTTTTATGGCAGTATGAGTTTGAACTGCCTTCCGGGGAGCGTAGCATCGCAGGAACAGCCCGTGTGCGGGAAGACGGCAAACCCTATGATTTCCGTTATACCCTGACCCCTCTGCCCTGGTTTCTGGACCTTATGGAAATGCATCTGGTTTTCGATACCGACGCGGAGCTTCTTCTTTTTCGGAATATCGACTACCGCTACGAGGCTTCGTTTTTGTTTTGGCTGTGGAGGGGCGGCGGGCACGCGTCTTTTGACAGCTGGAAAAAGATTTCCGCGCCGCCGAGACTGAATTGAAACTGCCGCTGTTCCGCGGCAATGAGAGCATCCCCTACAAAACCTCCGATCCGGTTCTGATTGAGTTAAGCGGTCCGCCCGCAAGGTCTTCCGCCAGAAAGAGCAGGGCCTTTTTCAAGGCGGCGAAAGAGCTCGCGTCAGGGGCCGCCTCCGCCGCTTTCTCCAGAGAAACGCCGCGGCTGTAGCGCAGATAGCCCAGAGCGCCGGCCGAAAGGTTCACCGTTCCAAAGCCCTGCGTCCGGTCTTCGCCGCCGGAATCTCCCGCGCAGTGCGGACAAAAAAAACCGGCCGCGCCCCGCCTGTACACAAGGCCCTCGCCTTCGGCTCTCCTGCGGCCGCAGCCGGAGCAGGCGTCCGTATCAGGAGAAGCGCCCGCCAGCTCCAGATAGCGCCAGATAAACTGCGCCAGAAGACGGGCAGCCGTTTCTTCCGTACAGCCGTCCAGAAGGCGGAGGCTGCCGCGCAGAAGTGAAAAAGTCTCCTCGGCGTCTCCGCCGAAGGTCTTCAAAACCATTTCCCGGCATACCGCGGCGGTAAAAAATTTTCCTATGCTTGCCCGTATGCCCTCGAAAAACTCCCGGCAGTCCATGTCGGTAATTTTTATGGCGTCTTTTACGGGGTCGCGGTACAAAAAGAAGGTTCCCGCGCACAGGGGATTTGTGATGCTGCGCAGCTTGCCTTTTGCGGAGTACGCGCCGTAGGCAACGGCGGAAAGAAGGCCGTGCTCGGGAGACAATAAAATAACGCCCTTGTGAATTTCTCCAAAACGGTTATTTTTCAGAACAATGCCTTCGGTGCGAAAATTACGCGCCAAGGTACTAGTAACCTTTCAGGATTTCGACTATGCGTTCGCGGCCGGCGCTCAGGATAAAGGCGGCCAGGCGGGGGCCTTTGTCTTTGCCGATAAGCGCGCGGTAAATTTCAGGAAAAAAGGCCCTGGGCTCTATGCCCGCTCCGGCGCAGGCGGCGTAGACCGCTTCTCCCAGCGTTTTCTCATCGAGGGACGCGAAGCCCGTATCAATGAGGGCGCACAATTCGCGTATAGCCGCGCGGGCGGCATCGGATACGGCGGCGGGCTCTTCTCCCGCGCCGCGCAGGGAAAAACGGAAATCTTCGGGGGCAAAGCCGGTAATCCACCTCCAGGCGCATTCGGCGCGCGCGCGCAGTCTGTCCCGCTGCTCAGGCCGCAGGCCGGGCAGGGCGTCCAGGGTTTTTTCAACATCGCCGGAGTTTATCTGCAAAAGATTGCACAGATGCCGGAAAGGCGCCTGGCAGGGCATAAGCTCCGGTACGCCGGCTGTCTGAGAAAGTTCGTAGATGCGCTTTTCCTTTTCGCGCTTTTTTTCGTCACAGGCCTCCGCCCCAAAATAGATGCGTTCGGTCTTGTCGTAGTCTTCGTAAATTTTTATAACATCAAGGTCAAAGGAAATTGAAAACTCCGTATTGGGCCGCGTGCCCGCGAATAAATACCGAGTCACCTCCGGGGTGTACACTTCAAGGACATCCTTCAAATCAATCACATCTCCTGAGGACGAGGAGATTTTTCCGCCCCGCCCCTTGATGCTGATAAAATCATACTGAAAACTCACCGGCGGCTCATGCTCAAAGACGCGGCGGACGACTTCCCGGGCCGTGTCGAAAGAACCGCCCTCCGAATGATGATCCTTGCCGGCAGGTTCAAAATCCACGCCCTCGTAGGCCCAGCGCATGGGCCAGTCCACCCGCCAGGGAAGTTTGACCAGGGATGTCCCGAGCAGATCAACAGTCTCGCTTCTGCCGCAGGAATCGCAGCGGTACTCCAGGCTGTAATCCCCGTCCCAGGAGAGCACGGTTGTCGTATCCTTGCTGCACGCGCCGCAGAAAACCGAAACGGGAAACCAGCCGGCGGGAAGAGGCTCCGTCCTGTGGGCGTCCAGAATGGCGCGGATCTCCGCCCGCCGCGAAAGGGCTGTTCTTATCTGCCGGGCGTACACCGAGCCGCGGTAACGCCGGGTCTGGTACAAATACTCAGGCTCAATGCCCACCCTGTGCAGTTCCTGCTCGACATCTACCTCGTGATGGCGGGCGTAGCTCTCGTCCCGGCCCCAGGGGTCGGGCACAAGGGTAATGGGCCAGCGCAGATGGCGCTCCAGCATCTCCTGCTGTGGCATATTTTTCGGCACCTTGCGAAATACATCGTAGTCGTCCCACGAATAAATAAAACGAACTTTCTTACCCATCTTTTTCAAAGCCCGTGCGACAAGATCTACTGAAATAATTTCTCTGAAGTTTCCTATATGCACAGTTCCCGACGGCGTAATCCCCGATGCGCAGGTATACACATCCTTTTCGCCCTTTTCCCGGATAATTTTTGCGGCGTTAATATCCGCCCAATGCGCGAGTCCCTGATCGTTTTCAGCCATGCGGACATTATAGAAAAGCGGGCGCGGAGAATCAAGCAGGCAATTTCCCCCGCATCGGCGGGGGAAATTGCCCCGGAAAGTGCGGTAAAAGCCGCCAGTGCGCTATCCGCGATAAAACAAATTGCCTGAAAGCAGCGCCCGCGCCCCTTTAAGAGCCTGTTTAATATCTTGCCCCCCCTCGGGCGTGCAAGGGATTGAAGCGGAAATCCTTTTGGCGTAGCCAAAAGATTGGAGCGAAAAGCCCGGTTTGCGGCGTTTTACGCCGCAAATGCACCCAAATTCCGAATTAT
>JAISQU010000160.1 GCA_031274005.1 Spirochaetales bacterium | reverse complement strand
ATAATTCGGAATTTGGGCGCATTTGCGGCGTAAAACGCCGCAAACCGGGCTTTTCGCTCCAATCTTTTGGCTGCGCCAAAAGGATTTCCGCTTCAATCCCTTGCGCGCCCGGGGGGGGGCAAGATATTAAACAGGATCTAAGAGCCTGTCGGACTTCTAACGAATGTGAGCCGAAGACGGCTCTGCGATTTTCGGGACGACCCGAAAACGCATTACTCACGCAATCTTGCCCCGCCGGCCTTCTTCGCCGAACATGGCTCTTCGCGGCCTGGCTGGTTTTGGTATTCACCGGCTACGGCCTTCTGCGCATGGCCGCGGGCGTTCCCGCCGCAAACAGCCTCAAGGCCGTGCTTGTTCAGCAGAACACCGACCCCTGGGTCGGCGGCGCGCAGGAGAAAAACCTTCTTTTGCTGGAAGATTTCTCCCGCCGGGGAGTGGCCGCTCTGGGGGGCAAGGCCGACATCGTTTTATGGAGCGAGTCAAGCCTCAGTTCGCCCTATGCCCAAAACAGGAACCGTTTTGAAACCTTTCCCCGCAAAGACCCCTTTGTCCCCTTTGTCCGTTCTCTGGGCGCCCCCCTGTTTACGGGAAGCCCCCTCCGGTCCGCCGAAGACCCAAGGCGTTACCAGAACGGGGTAATACTGATAAACAACCGCGCGGAGATTGCGGGCGTGTACGGAAAGCGGCATCCTGTTCCCATGGCGGAGCATGTACCTTTTTGGGAATTTGCTCCCGTGCGAGAATTTTTTCAAAAAAAAGTAGGGCTGGGCTCAATCTGGGAACTGGGAAAGGAAGACACAATTTTTACCATAAAAAATTCCGAAGGCGCTCAGATTCGCTTCGGCGCTCCCATCTGTTTTGAGGACGCCTTTCCCTACCTTTGCCGCCGTCTTGTTGCAAAAGGGGCGGACCTGCTCATCAATTTAACCAATGACGCCTGGTCGCGGACGAACTCCGCCCAGATTCAGCACTTTGTCGCCGCCCGCTTCCGTTCCATAGAAATGAAGCGCGTTCTCATACGCTCAACCAACGGCGGCCTTACCGCTGTGATCGGCCCCTTTGGGGAAATACGGCAAAGCCTGCCCATGTTTGAAGCCGCGTACCTCGCGGCGGAAATACCCGTCTTTCGCGAAGAGGGCCTTACCCCCTATACGGTTTTGGGCGACTGGCTGCCCATCCTCCTGGGGATATTCCTGCTGTGTATTCTGCTCAGGGGCGTTGTAAGAGGCACAAAAGAATTTAATCCTTGATGCCGTAGCGCCTTTTAAACCTGTCGACGCGGCCGGCGGTATCCACCAGTTTTTGTTTGCCCGTAAAAAACGGGTGGCACTGGGAACAAATTTCCACCGAAAGGTCGCCCGCCGTGGAGCGGGTTTCGATAACATTACCGCAGGCGCAGGTAATTTTTGACGGTTTATAGTTAGGATGTATATCAGCTTTCATCGCTTCCTCCGAAAAAATTCAGTAACAAACATTTTGCCGGCAAAATCGCCATGCGGCTATTCCGACACAGCCCCCGTGTTCATAGAGCGCAGGAACGCTTCATTATTTCTGGTTTTCTTCATTCTGTCAATGAGCAGTTCTATGATTTCAAGATCATCCATGGGGTTAATAACCTTGCGCAGAACCCACATCTTGCTCAGCTCTTCTTCCGTAAGAAGAAGTTCTTCCTTCCGGGTACCGGACTTCTTGATGTTAATGGCCGGGAAGAGCCTGCGGTCGGACAGTCTGCGGTCAAGGTGTACTTCCATGTTGCCCGTACCCTTGAACTCTTCAAAAATAACCTCGTCCATTCTGCTGCCCGTCTCGATAAGGGCCGTGGCCACGATGGTAAGGCTGCCGCCGTCTTCTATATTGCGCGCAGCGCCGAAAAAGCGTTTGGGTTTGTGCAGGGCGTTGGAATCAACACCGCCGGAAAGAATCTTGCCCGATGTGGGCACCGTCTGGTTGTAGGCCCGCGCCAGGCGGGTAATGGAGTCAAGAAGAATAACAACATCCCGCCTGTGTTCCACAAGACGCTTGGCCTTTTCCAGAACCATTTCGGCAACCTGCACATGGCGCGAAGCCTGTTCGTCAAAGGTTGAGGAGATGACCTCCGCCTTGACATTGCGCTGCATATCCGTAACTTCCTCCGGCCGCTCGTCAATAAGAAGCACAATAAGGTACACCTCAGGATGATTCGCGGTAATGGCGTTGGCAATGCGCTGAAGCAGAATCGTCTTGCCTGTGCGCGGCGGCGAAACAATAAGTCCGCGCTGGCCTTTTCCTATGGGGCAGAAAAGATTGATAAGCCGAGTGGAAATATCGGTGTCCGTGGTTTCAAGATTCAGCCGCACATCGGGATACAGGGGCGTCAGGTTGTCGAAAGAAAAGCGCTGCTGGGCAACGGAGGGTTCATCGAAGTTGACGGTTTCGACCCGCAGCATGGCAAAGAATCTTTCCCCTTCCTTGGGGGAGCGAATTTGCCCATAGACAGTATCGCCTGTTTTCAGATTGAAAAGCCGTATCTGCGAAGGCGAGACATAGATGTCGTCAGGCCCCGGAAGATAACTGTTCTGGGGCGAGCGCAGAAAGCCGTATCCGTCGGGAAGAATTTCCAGGGAACCGTAGGCGTAGATGGCGCCGTTTTTTTCCGTATGGGCCTTGAGCACGGTAAAAATGATTTCCTGCTTTTTCAGCGAAAGAAGATTCTCCTGCAGTACCCCCAGGTTCGCCGCCAGATCCCGCAGGTCTTTCATATTCATAACGGTAAGATCGTTTATGCTGAGGATATTCTGACCCTCAGGCGGGGGCGAGTTCTGCGCCTGCAGGGTAGCCGCGTACTGCGCCGAGTCATCCCTGCTCCCCCTCCCCCCCGTGGGGCGGCGGGAATTTTTGTCAAAGAAACGGCCGCGGCGTCCGTGCTGCTGTTCATGCGGCTTGCGCGTGTCCTGCCATGACTGGGGCTGAAAAGCCTCCTGCGCGGGCGGCTCCTGAGCGGGCGGGCTGTCTTTCCCGCAGGGCGGTTCCCCCGCCGGTTCTTCCGCGGAAGGCGCCTGAGCCTCTTCCCCGGTTACAGCATCCTTTATAAGCTCTACCCGTATTTTTCTTTTCCGCGTTCCGCGGGCTGCGGAAGCATCGCCATCGTCTTCCGCGGAGGCCGCGGCCTGGTCTTCCGCTTCCGCGGTTGTCCCGGCCCCCCATGCCAGTTCATTTTGAGGATCTTCACGCAGGTCCGTAACGTCCTCCTCCCGGCTCGCTGTAGTACTCCGTTTTCTCCGGATTAGTGCCATGTAATCATCTCCAAAATTGTTTTTATGTCATACGATATTTCGTCACTGTTATTTCAAAAAAAGATTCCGGTCAGATTTTCAAAGGGATTTTATACATTCAGTATTTTTCAAATATAACCAACGGGCAGAGTTATGTCAATACTCCCATCCCTGCTCCGCACAAGCCCTTCCAGCAAAAATAACGCGGTCCATGCGGCCAGGACGCGCACCCTTTCACGGGGGCCGGAAAAATGAAACAGCCTTTCCGCATGCTCTCCTGCGGCAAGCCGCGCCCCTATCCACACCGTACCCACGGGCTTCTCCGCGCTGCCCCCCCCCGGTCCGGCAACGCCGGAGACCGCAACCGCCGCGCCGGCCCCCGAAGCGGCCAAAGCCCCCGCGGTCATTGCCCGCACGGTTTCTTCAGAAACAGCCCCGCAGGTCCGCAGTATTTCCCCGCTCACGCCCAAAATCTTCATTTTGGCGTCGTTACTGTAGGTAACAAAAGCGCCCCACAGAACATCGGAACTTCCCGGCGCGTCGCTCAGCAGCTTCGAGACAAGTCCGCCTGTGCAGGATTCTGCCGTCACAAGCGTCAGCTTTTCGCCCCGCAGCGTATCAAGCAGGGAAAAAACAAAATCCGTATCCCCCTCGCGCACAAGAAGCCCCCCGAAGTCCGCGGCAAGCCCGTCATAAACAAGACCGCACGCCGCTTCGCGGGCCGCGGAAAGCAGAACCACATGCCGTTCGCCGCGGGAAGTGCAGCTCCACAGAACATCCTCCGCCGCGAGAAAAGCAAGCCGCTTTTCCAGAACAGGCCGCTCTGCAAGAAAAACCGTAAATCTCTTTTCAAACACTTTGTATGGTCTTTTTCAACTGCTGAATGGGAGCGGCAAAAACATCGACGAGATCGCCGCGTCGTATCATTTCGCACTTGCCCTCAAAAACCACGCCGTCGGCGATTTTCAGTTTTGTCGTGCGCACATTGCCGTAGATTTTTCCCGTGGGCAGCATCTCAATCTTTTCGTCGGCCTCGATATTCCCGTGAATAACGCCGCCCACGACAATGGATTTTGCCTTGATGTCGGCGCGCACCTCCGCGCCGTATTCCACATACAAAAAACCCGTGGAGTCGATTTCGCCCTCGAACTTTCCGCTGATACGCACGGATGTAGAAAATTTCAATTTTCCTTTCAGGCTGGTCGCGGCCCCCAGGCGGGATTCGGTTTTCTGATACGCTTCAAGATCGTAGGATGTACTCATTGTTTATTTTATCCTTGCGGCTTATTTGGTTTTCATAACGTACACGCCGTCCCAGTCTTCCGCGGGCGGATTGGCCGCAAGATCGCGGCAGCGTTCCGCATACACCCTGCTGGGTCCGTCGTGCGGGTCAATCTGCAAAGCTTCTTCAAAACAAGCCTGGGCTTTCACGAAGTCCATCAGCTTATAGCTCCTGCGCCCCTCGGCAAAAAGCTTTAAAACTTTTTGCTTTTCTTCGCTTATCACCCCTGGTCACCGTCCAAATGCATGAGGTATTTCTCTTCAAGTTCCTTCAGGCTCACCTCACCCTCTTTCAGAGCCTTGTCCCGTATTCCGGCTTCGTGCAGTTCTTTCTCCGCGTTTTCCATATCTTCGAGAGAAGACTCCGCCTGGACGGTAAGCCTTCCGATAAACGCGCCCACAGCCTGCGCGCCGCCGGTTTCCGGTTTCTTTGCCTCTTTCAAAACATCTTTCAGGGACTTTTTGACCTTCCTGATATACTCCGCCACAGAGGTATTGAGGGCTTCGTACAAAGCCAGCCTGCGCTCGCGCCGGGCAATCTGGTCCGCCAGATCCTTATGCCGCAAAACAGCCTTAATGCGGACAAGAACTTCGGAAAAATTAAAAGGCTTGGTAATGTAATCTTCCACCCCCAGCTCGAAACCCTCGATTTTATCTTTTACATCATCCATAGCGGAAAACATAATAACCGGAATATGCCGCACATCGCTGTAAGCCTCATCCTGTTTCAGCGTCTTTGTAACTTCCCAGCCGGAAAGTTTGGGCATAATGTTATCCAGAATAATCAGATCAGGAACGAACTGCTTGACCTTCTCCAGCGCCTCTTCGCCATCCTCCGCCTTTTCTACCTCGAATCCGAGCTTGCTGAACATAACTGCAAAAAAGTCAAGATTAATAAGCTCATCATCAACAATAAGAATTTTCGTTTTTGACTTCATAATTCTCCACCTGTGATGTATCAAGTTTCTTACACTTAAGCTTCAATGTCAAGGGACGGGGGAAGAAAACCGCAAAGCCGCACTAACACAGGAGCCTGTCGGACTTCCAATAAATGTGAGCCGAAGACGGCTTGAACCTCGCAGGCCATTGCGGCAATGGCCTGGCCCCAAGCGCAACAGGCTGCTATGCCCTGCTTTTTACCCCCTCCGGGTCTATTCTTGACCCATAACTCGATGATTGATTACATATTTCAGGAATTTCTAACCGCAAAGGAGAAGAAGTTTTTGCTGGAAGCCCGGGTTTTACCTTGTTATATCCAGGTAATTTGTAAGATTTGAGATAAAAACATGAAATACCACGGTTTTTCCTTCTTTTTCTTCCCTTTTTCGACTTTTTCGACTTCGCGGTTTATATTCCGCATGCTTATTTGTGGGTCAAGTTTAGATACAGGAGGCGTGTTTTTTAGCCTGAAGTGTTCTGGTGACCTTTTCCGCAATTTCCGTCCCGCCTGCGGCGGGCGCGCTTTCACAGAAATTGCGGAAGGGAGATAGCCCGAAAGGGCAATTGCTTCGCAATTGCGTTGTATGCAGGAGATGTGTTTTTTAGCCTGAAGTGTTCTGGTGACCTTTTCCGCAATTTCCGTTCAGGCATTTTCCCGCGCCTATGCGCGGGAGGGTGCACCAACAAAAACCGTGTAAATCAAGCGGCCAGCCAGGAGATGCGTGCTGATTTTGGTCCGCAGCTTTCCCACCTGGCGCACAGGCTCAGCACATATTGGGCGTTGCGCACGTC
>JAISQU010000159.1 GCA_031274005.1 Spirochaetales bacterium | reverse complement strand
CGTGGGGCGCAATGGGATTGAAGGGGCGCGAAGCGGCCGCGCCAGCGGCGGAACCCCCGGAAAGCCGGCGTACAGCCTGCCTAAAGGCAGGCTGCCGGGGTATAACGGCAGGGGCTTTTGTATACGCCGGGCCGTTTTGCCTCGTTTGGCAAGCACACGGCTTCTCCGTGCGATTTCCTGGCCCGGTTTTTGCGAAGCAAAAATGCGCACGAATGATTAGGGTTTTCATTTTGGAACCGGCTCGATTATCATTTTTTTCCCGATTAAATCCACAAATGCTTTGCGTAAACCTTTTTGCTGAATAAGAGCGCTCCGCAGATAAGGAGGATGGTTCCCGCCCCAACGGCCAGAGGCGCGCTCAGGAAGAAAAGCAGTTCCCGGCCTATTATGAGCAGGGCCACCGCGCCGCAGATAAACCACTGGTCGGCCGCGCCCATAAGATAGGCTGAACGGCCGAAACCCAAAAGGGTAAGAATTTCCAGTCCAAAACGTACCAGAAGAATATAATTGCCGCCGCCGGCGCGGTACAGAAAATTGGGCAGAAAAACCGTCTCATCCACCGGAAGGGAATAGGCGAGAGCAAGGGAAAAAACCAGAACAAGCCCCAGAACGGTGCTGAGCTTCTGGTAGGTCAGTTCCCCGGAAAAAAGGCTGCCTGTAAACAGAAAGAAAAGCCCCAGAAAAAAACCAAAATACACCGTCCGGGTGATAAGGGCCCCGTAAAACGCGGGTACATGAATGACGGTAAAATAATAGGCCAGGATTTTCAGGGCGTCAAAAGACAGCGAAATGATGAAGGCCAGAAAAAAGAAGATTTCCAGCGCGGAGGTTCGCCGGAAAAGGCGGCGAAAGCCAAAACCGCCTGCCACGGAGAAAACAGACACGCAGCCTATGTCCACGAGGTTAACCGCGAGCCGGGCAGTGAAGATTTCCTGATCCGTACTCCAGGCGTACTGTATCAGAAAGATCACCGTCAAACAGAAGAGAATGAAGAACGCAAGGCTTATAACGGCTCCGGCTGTAAGAAAGAGTTTCCTTAATTGCAGCGACATATTTTTATTGTCGGCCCAATCGGCAAAAAAACCTACAGTATCTGCGGTATTTATCGATATTTATAAAGATGATGGGAGGATAGTCTATGAAGATTCGATTTGCGGCTTTAAGTTTTTTTTTACTGGCCGTGTGCGCGTTTTCCGCCTTTGCCGGAGATGTAGCCACCTTTGTCAATCTGGGATTCTCCGAAGATTCCGGCTATTTTATGTTTGGCTTTCACGGAATTGACGGAGATACGAACAAGCCCTTTGCGGAACTCTATACGGTAGATGTCAAAACGAACAGCTTCGTCACAGGGGGCGTGGCAAAGGAATCTTTTGAGGAAAACCTTTACCCCGGCCAGGACGCGAGCGGCGCTTTTTATACCCTTTTGGAAAAAAACACCGGCCTTGTACAGAGGTTCCGCATAAAACATCTGAGGCAGGGCCGGCTTTTGTATATTCTTTTGAACGGCGACGCCATAAAGGGGAATCTGGCCTTTCGGGATTTTAATACGGGCAGCGAATATTCGGTACAAATGACCCAGACTACCGCCGGTTCGGGCTCTCAGGTAAAATCGGCTTTTCATATCAGTATGGACATCCGCGGAAACAATCCGGGAACATACACAATCGGCCGCCCCGGTTACTACCGTGAAAAAGTGATGGATTACAGAATCCGCCAGATAATTCTTTCACCCGACCGGAGGCACATCGTGTTCGTCATTGAGCGGGACCAGTACAGCGCCACTGGTAAATCTGTCCGCTATATGGTAGAAACAGTAAAGCTCTATTAGGGTTGTTTTAGAAAGGGACAACTCTGGTAAAAAACATTTTTCAGGGGAACGCCATGGCGGAACGCATTACTCCGAGGAGCGAGAACTACTCGGAATGGTACATCAATATTGTTACAGAGGCAAAACTTGCCGACTACAGCCCTGTCAAGGGCTGTATGGTTATAAGGCCCCGGGGCTACGCTCTTTGGGAAAGGATGCAGGCCGTTCTTGACGGAATGTTCAAGGAAACCGGCCACCAGAACGCTTATTTCCCCCTTTTGATTCCCGAAAGTTTTATCAGAAAAGAAGCCGAACATGTGGAAGGCTTTTCTCCGGAGCTTGCCGTTGTTACCCGCGCCGGCGGGGAGGAACTGGAAGAAGCCCTTATCGTACGCCCCACCTCGGAGACGATTATCTGGAGCATGTACAAAAAATGGATTCAGTCTTACCGTGACCTTCCCCTCCTTATCAACCAGTGGGCAAATGTCCTGCGCTGGGAAAAGCGCACGAGGCTTTTTTTGCGTACCAGCGAGTTCCTGTGGCAGGAAGGGCACACGGCCCACGCCACGCAGGAGGAAGCCCGGGAGGAAACGCTGAGAATGCTTGAGGTCTACCGCCGTTTTGCGGAGGACTGGCTTGCCATGCCTGTTCTTACGGGAGTCAAAAGCCAGTCGGAAAAATTCGCCGGTGCGGTCAACACCTATGCCATTGAGGCGATGATGCAGGACAAGAAGGCCCTGCAGGCGGGAACCTCCCATGACCTTGGCCAGAATTTCGCCAAAGCTTTTGACGTGACCTTTCAGGACAGGGAGGGCCGGCAGTCTCTGGTATGGGCGACATCCTGGGGCGCTTCGACGCGGCTTATAGGCGCCCTCATCATGTCGCATTCCGACGACAGGGGGCTGGTGCTTCCTCCCAAAATCGCACAGACCCAGATTGTCGTTATTCCCATTTTCAAGAATCAGAATAAGGCCGAGGTGCTTGCGTACGCAGAGAAGATACGTGATTCCCTGAAAGGCGGTTTTCGCGTGGAGTATGACCCTGATGACAACAACTCGCCGGGCTGGAAGTTCGCGGAGTGGGAGCTTTTGGGCGTGCCCATTCGTATAGAAGCGGGGCCGCGCGACAGGGAAGCCGGCAAGGCCGTTCTGGTGCGCCGCGATACGGGCGAGAAAATTCCCGCCGCCTTTGGGGACATCCCGGCCAAAGTGGGGAGCCTCCTGGAGGACATTCAGAAGAGCCTGTATGCCAAAGCTCTGGAGTTCAGAAAGGCCAATACCGTTTGCATTTCTTCGTACGATGAGTTTCTTTCGTTTTTCAATGACACGGACGGCGGTTTTGCCGAAAGCCCCTGGTGCGGAAGCGGCGAATGCGAGGCAAAAATCAAAGAGGCCGCAAAGGCGACGATCCGCGTGCTGCCCTTTGGAAACGAGCAAAGGGTAAGGGGAGGCTGCGTCGCCTGCGGAAAAGAGGCCGCGCATCTGGCGGTTTTCGCCAAAAGCTACTAAAAAGCGTATACTTATACTGATGAAAATATCAAAGGGCTTGTACATTTTTTTGCTTCTCTGCGGCTTTCTCCGCGTGAGTTTTCCCGCTTTTGGCCAGGAAGAAGAGGCGTCGGGCGGCTTTTTCACGCTGGACAGCCTGGCGGTTTTTCACGATACCCTGTGGCTGGGGAACTCCGACAATGACAGCGCTCCCAGCCCCATCATGAGCCAGTGGGGATTTTCGCTGACTTTCCATGTTTCGCAGAGGTGGTACTTCGCGCCGGAACTTGGCCTGTATTACGGACTGGAATATTTTTACCGTGACGGCAGGGCCTTCCCCGCCGAGATTGAATACGCCGACGCCGTAAAAACCCTCGATATTTTTGCGGGCTTCCCTGTCTTCTATAAGTTTTCTCCGGACGATGATTTTTCTCTATTTGCGGGAACAGGCCCCGCCTTTTCTTTCAAGATTCCCATGAGAACATACGGAAAAGGTTCGGCCGGCGATGTGGGGGGATATTTTTTGGAGAACTATCGCTTTGTGCATTGGGAATTCACGGCTATTTTTGAATGGAATTTCTTCTCACAGCTTGCCTTCTGCGTGAGACCACGGGTTATTGTGCCGCTCTACCGTTTGTGGGACGGCGAAGGCGCGCCCATCTATGACGGCCTTATGGCCGGCGTGGGTTTCGGGCTGCGGCTGAAGCTGTAAGTTTAGGGCCGCAGCCTCACTGAACCGGTACGGGGGCCTCTTCCGGCGGGGAACCCCGGCCTTCGGTATTGCCGGAGGCCGCGGGGTTTTCTCCTTCTTCCCGTGTTTCGCGGGAGAATGTTATCACCCCCTCATGTTCGGAGGCGGTAATCCTGTCGCCGGCCTCAAAACGGCGGCGCAAGAGCTCCATCGAAAGAGCTTCTTCAATCTCCTGCTGTATGACTCTGCGCAGGGGGCGGGCGCCGTATTTTGGGTCAAAGCCCTTTTCAATCAGAAAATCCCGTCCCTCCTGTGTCATGGTAAAACTCATGCCGCGGTCTTTCAGGCGCTCTTCAACTTCGGCAAGAAGGATGTCGAGGATTTTTGCCATGTCGGGTTTACTCAGGGAATGAAAAACAACCATTTCGTCGACGCGGTTGAGAAACTCGGGGCGGAAGAGTCTTTTCAGCTCATTCATGGCGGAGGCCTTGATTTCTTTGTAATCCATAAGGCCGTTTTCGGTCTGGAAACCCACCGCGGAATCGCGGGTTATTTCCCGCGCGCCGGCGTTACTTGTCATAATGAGGACTGTATTGCGAAAAGACACGGTATGCCCCAGGTTGTCCTGAAGCTGCCCTTCTTCCAGCACCTGCAGGAGAAGATTGAATATATCGGGATGGGCTTTCTCAATTTCGTCGAGCAGGATGACGCTGTAGGGCCGCCGCCGGATTTTCTCCGTCAAAAGGCCGCCTTCCTCATAGCCTATGTATCCGGGGGGAGCTCCCACGAGGCGGGACACATTGTGTTTTTCCATGTAGTCGGACATATCCAGGCGTACGAGGGCCTCGGCGTTGCCGAACAGGTATTCCGCCAGGCTCTTCGCAAGCAGGGTTTTACCCACTCCTGTTGGGCCAAGGAAGATAAAAGAGCCCATGGGCCGCGCCGGAGAAGACAGCCCCATGCGGGACCTGCGTATTGCCGAGGCGATGACTTTAATGGCGTCATCCTGACCAATGACTTTTTCGTGCAGGGCCTGCTCAACACTCAAAAGGCGTTCGGACTCGTCCAGCGCAAGGCGCGCAAGGGGAATACCCGTCATATCGGAGATAACCCTTTGAATATCTTCGGCGTCGACAATGTTTTGCTCTGATTTTAGCGACAGCCGCCAGTCTTCCTTTAACTCGTCAATTTTCGCCTTCAACTGGCGCACCGTATCGCGCACGGCGGCCGCCTTTTCGTAATTCTGGGCCGTCACAAAAGTTGTCTTCTCGGCGTTCAGGCGTTCTATTTCTTTTTCCAGATCAGAGACTTCCTGGGGCAGAACGTGATTTTCTATTCTCTTGCGGCTGCCCGCCTCGTCAACAAGATCAATGGCCTTGTCGGGAAGAAAACGCTCGGTAATGTAGCGCCGCGACATGAGGGCCGCCGCTTCGAGGGCGCCTGTTGTGTAGGTTACGTTGTGGTGCTGTTCGTAACAGTCTTTTATGCCTTTAAGGATTTCTATGGTTTGTTCCGCCGTGGGTTCGTCGACATAAATGGTCTGAAAGCGGCGTTCCAGTGCGGCGTCCCTTTCGATGTATTTTTTGTATTCGTTAAGAGTCGTCGCGCCTATGCACTGGATTTCTCCGCGGGAGAGGGCCGGTTTAAGCATATTCGAGGCGTCTATCGCGCCTTCCGCGCCGCCCGCGCCGATGAGGGTATGAAGCTCATCAATAAAAAGGATAATGTTCTTCGTGTTGGTGATCTCTTTCATGATGCGCTTTAGGCGCTCCTCGAACTCGCCGCGGTACTTGGTTCCCGCGATGATTCCGGCAAGGTCGAGTGTAACCACGCGCCTGCCCAGAAGAACATCCGGCGCGCTGCCGTCAACGATACTCTGCGCAAGACCTTCGACTATGGCGGTTTTTCCTACTCCGGGTTCGCCTATCAGAACAGGATTGTTTTTTGTACGCCGCGCGAGAATCTGAATAACCCGGCGGATTTCCTTTTCGCGGCCCACAACGGGGTCAAGCCTGTTTTCCGCGGCTATTGCCGTCAGATCCCGGGAAAACTCGTCCAGAGTCGGGGTTGTTTTTTTCATCTGCCCGCCCGGGCCGCCGGCCGCCGGCTTTCTGCGCGCGGCGTTCTCAAAATCAGGAGTTCTTCCCTGCTGGAAGGAATTGCCGGAGAGTTCCATAACAATATCGCGCAGCATTTCAACCGTAACATTAAAAGCGCCCAGAAAACGGGCTACGATTCCCCCTTCCTCGCGGCTGCACGCCAGAAGAAGATGCTCCGTGCCTATATAGCCGTGGCCCAGATTTCTGGCTTCTTCCGCCGAATCTTCGAGTATCTTTTTGCCCCGCGCCGAAGGCGGCACCTCCCCAAGAATGAAACCGCTCTTTCTGTGCGGAACGGCGTTTTCTACTTCTAACTGGAGGCGTATAGGGTCAATCATCGCCTTCTGCAAAACCTTGTAACCCAGGCCGGACGCCTCTTTCAGCAGAGCGAGCATAATATGCTCCGGCAAAAGCTGATCGGAATGAAAACGTTTCGCCTCGTCCTGGGCAAGAATTGTCAGAATCCTCTGCGCCCGCTGCGTAAATCCCTTAAACACTGTGACCCTCCTCACCCCATGAGGTATTTTTGAGCTCCTCATGAATAAAAACTGCTCTTTCCCTGCTTTCTCTTTCTTCCAGCGTTTCCGCCGTCTTATCGGCCAGCCTGATGCGGATATGGGCCGGCATGCTGCGAAAAATCATCGCCGTCACTTTGTCCCAGCGCACGGCGGCCGGACGCCGCAGGCAGTAGCCCATTCTGAGCAGGGAAAGCAGTTTAACCGCTTCCTCGCAGCTCAGGAATTTGGCCCGTTCCAGAATGCCGTAGGCGCGGCTCATCTGGTCCTCCAGAAAATCCCCTTTCTTTTCAAAAAGGAGATTCCTCATCTCTCTTTCATAATTTAATAAGGAATTCATGATTCCATCAAATTTTTTTAAAATATCTTTTTCGGACTCACCCAGGCGCGGCCTGCCGGAAACAAGGAAAAATTCCGCGCCCGAACCCTTCAGAGGCAAAAACGGCTCCATGCTGAACCCTGTTTCGGTTAAAATCTTCGCCACCTTGTCGAGTCTGCCGCTTAAAGATACGCCCGGAAGATGCAGTACCACCGACGCCTTCAGAGCCGTACCCATATTGTCAATTTCGGCGGCAAGATACCCCAAATCAAGGCAAACGGCGTAATCAAGCCTTGTTTCCAGTTCGGAGTCCGCCCTGTCAACATCGCGCCACGCGTTTGCCAGACTGTTGCCGCCCCGGATGGAACTGATGCACACATGGTCTTTGGCGTTGGCTTCGACGCACAACTGCCTGTCCCCCGATACAATGACAGCCGCCCTGCGGAATTCGCCGCGCCTGTGTATCCGGCCCTCTTCGGCAAGAAGGGCTGTTTCGTTTTCGCCCAGGGCATCGCGCCTGTAGAGAGAAAAGCCGGGGCACACGCCGCTCTCGCGCACGGCCGTCTGGATTTTGTCGCAGGCTTCTTCAAGCCCCTGATCCGAAAGCATGTGCGGATACATAAAGCTGGACAGATTCCGTGAAACCCTGACCTTGCTGGAAATAACAATGTCGTGATCCGGGCCGGTTTCCTCGTACCAGAGAGGCGCGGGGTGCGAGGCGTAAAAATCATTCATGGAGTTCCCCTGCTCATCTTGTCCAACCCGAGTATCTCGTCGCGCAGCTGAGCGGCCTTCTCGTAATCTTCGTTATCAAGGGCGATCTCAAGCTGAATTTTCAGATTCTCGCGGTCAATAAAAAACGTCTTGTAAGAAAGAATACTCCGGGGCAGCTTCCCTTTATGGACCCTTTCGCCCTCCTTCAGGCGGAGTATCTTTCTGATCTCAGTGCCGAAGGTCTCGCAGCAGTGGCTGCACCCCACCCTGCGGGAACTTCGTATATCCCGCAGCCGCGTACCGCATACAGGACAGCTGCGTATGCCCAGCGGCCTTCCCGGAATATCTTCAAAAAGCCCGTGCAGAAACCAGGCCGCATCTTCTGACAATCCGTGTTCGCCGCCGATAATGCCCCGCTGTCTGGCGCACTCTTCGCATATTCTCATCTCACGACATTCGGTCCCGATAATCTGCCGGATACGAATCCGCGCGTCATCTTTTCCGCATATTTCACACATCATACACTAACTACAATATCGCAAAAAGAGCGGGCTTACAACAGGTTTACAGGCGGAAAACAAAGACCCTTACGCCGTCGCTTTTAAATCCGCAAGACCCGAATCGCACTGCAGCGCCGCGTTACAATATTCGGCTATCCGGGCAAACTGGGGCGACAGTTCCTGGAACAGTTCTATCAGGACAGGATCAAAGTGCTTCTCCTTTCCCTCAAGGATAATACGTTCCGCGTCTTTGGTACTGAGGGGCGGCTTGTAAGGCCGGACGGCGATAAGGGCGTCGTAAACATCGGCCACGGCCATAAGCCGGCCCTGGAGGGGAATCGCGGAATTCGCTAATCCGCGGGGATACCCCGAACCGTCCCATTTTTCATGGTGAGTTCCGGCGAAGATTTTCGCGTGATTAAGAAAATCATTTTCAGAAGTTGTTTTCATAATGCCTTCGATGGCAGCCTCTCCTATGGAGGCGTGGGTTTTCATAATCCCGAACTCTTCGGGGGTGAGTTTTCCGGGCTTGTTCAGGATGGCGTCGCTGATGGCTATTTTTCCCACATCGTGGAGCTGGGCCGAGGGGATAAGGAATTCCAGATTCCAGGAGGAAACCTCCTCCCAATAGATTTTTTCGCTCAGGAGCTTATCCACCAAAAGTTTCAGATAGTTCTGGGTGCGTTCTATGTGTCCGCCGGTTACATCGTCCCGGAACTCAACCATTTCCGTTACGGTGTTTAATATAGCGTTCTGAAGCTCTACCACCTGCCGGGTCCGTTTTTGCACCATCTGCTGCAGATTGTCATTGTAGTCTTTTAGGGTCATTTGCTGAGTGCGTATGAGCAGGTGATTTTCTATGCGCTTCAGGAGAAGGGGAGGGGAGAAAGGCTTGGAAATATAGTCTATGGCGCCCAGGCTTAAACCTTCAAGCTCGCTGCCCGGATCGCTTCTGGCGGTAAGAAAGATAACCGGGATGTCGCTGGTTGAGCTTTTTTCTTTGAGTTTTTTCAGCGCCTCATAGCCGTTCATTTCGGGCATCTCTATGTCCAGCAGAATCAGGTCCGGCGTTATCATTTCCAGTACCCCAAAGAGCTTATGCGCCGAAGGTATGGGGAAAATATCGTAGTGATCTTTGAGCATGGTTTTTCCGGCCGTAAGGTTGGTCATGTTGTCATCAACCAGGAAAATGGTTTGTCGTTTGTTTTTCATATTTCGCTCCTTATTGTTCAGGATAGTTATACCTTATGCCTTAAGGCGCAGGACTGTTTCCTGCGGCATAAGCCGCTGCCGTATTTCCTCGAATTCAGATTTGTCGATCTGTTCCCGCAGCCAGGGCGTAATATCCGTATCTGATTCGTAGGTGTACTGTTCCAATTCTTCCATGGCCGCGTCAATCTCGCTTATGTCGTAATTTTCCGCGGCGTCCCGAATCCTTGCGAGCAGGGCCGGGTCCGGGGCCGCTTTATGGGGCTTGCTCAGTTTTGCCTCCAGAAAGTCAAGAAGTTCTGTTAAGTCGGCGATGAGTTTTTCAGCGGCCCTGATAAACCCGTCATTTTCGGTTTCAACACAGGCAAGGTTTCCGGCTTTGGCGGCGTGTTCCAGTTTTTCCGCCCTCCGCCCCACTGCCCGCGCGGATATACCGTAGCTCGAGCCCTTGATGCCGTGTACGGTGATGGCGTAATCCGCCAGGTTTGCCACAGTCCGGACGGACGCGAGCAGGGCCGGAGTATGAACAACGTAGGAACGCAGGGAATCCATGTAGGATTTTCCGTCTCCCCCGAAACGCTCCAGCCCCTCTTCAGCCTCAAGGCCCTCAATCCGGGCGGTTCTGATGATCTCCGCGATTTGGCTCTCCTCGTCTTCATCCTGAGTTTCCGCTTTACCGGGAAGGGCCTCCCTGTCTTTGCCGGTATCCGGGGCGCATTCCGAGATGCGGCTTTCGGTGTCAAGGCCCAGTTCTCTCTCAAGTTTTCTGTCCCGCACCCAGCGATTAATTGCCTCATTCATTTTCATAATGTCGATGGGTTTGGTGAGAAAAGCCTGAAAGCCCTTGTTCAGAAACAGTTCCTCGTTGCCGATGATCGCGTTGGCCGTAAGGGCGATGATGGGTACGGTCCTGGCGTACTGGCTGTCTATTTCATTCCTGATAATCCTCACCGCCTCTATGCCGTCCATGCCGGGCATCATGTGGTCCATAAATATCGCGTTGTACCGGTTTTCCCCTTTGCGTATAAGCTCGATTGCCGCCCGGCCGCTTGAGACGCAGTCCACGCTCATGCCGTAGGGCTTCATGATTCCCCGCGCAAGGTCCAGATTGGTGGCCACATCGTCAACCACCAGCACCCTGGCGTAGGGAATACGGGCCCGTACCAGCTGCTTGTTCCTGCCCTGACGGGCCATGGTGTAGCGGAATCCCCTGAGGTTAGCGGCAAGCTCCTTTCCGATAACAGCGCCGCCGGCAAAACCCTGGAGGAGGCGCACGGTAAAAACGCTTCCCCTGCCGTATTCGCTTTCCACGGAAATGGTTCCCCGCATCATCTCTACCATCCTTTTGGTGATGGCAAGGCCCAGGCCGGTCCCCTCGATATGGCGGTTGCTTTTGGTGTCCACCTGATTGTAATCGCTGAAAAGTTTGCCTATATCCTCTTCCCGTATGCCCATGCCGGTATCCGAGACGCTGCAGGTCATCCATACTCCCGCATCGTCCCTCTGGCAGCGGATGCGCAGAACCACCTCCCCTTCCTTTGTGTACTTAAAGGCGTTGGAGAGAAGATTGTTGAGTATTTGTTTTATCCGCAGCTCATCGCCGAAGAGTTTGGCGGGCAGCTTTTCGTCTATATCCAGCTTAAAGACTATGGGCTTGCTGCCTATGCGTACGATATTAAGAACCACCGTATCGTTAAGCAGGCTGGGCATGTCATAATCCGCTGGTATCAGCTCGAATTTTCCCGATTCAATTTTGGAAATATCCAGAATGTCGTTGATGAGTCCCAGAAGGGTTACCCCGGAGCTGTAAATTCTTTCCAGGCTTTCCCGCGTTTCGGATTTGACCTCCTCTTCCTTTCCTAGTTCCAGTTCCGCGAAACCTATGACGGCGTTCAGGGGGGTGCGCATCTCGTGGCTCATGTTGGCAAGAAAATGACTCTTCGCTTCCGAGGCGGATTCGGCCACCAGTGCAAGTTCCTCCATCTTTGCAAAGGGATGGGCGATACAGCCGGCGGCAAGGAAGGCGGCGAGGACTCCCAGACCCAGAAATACCGCCCCGGAAATCAGGAAGGATTGTATTACCTGGGAGAGGGGGCTTTCCGTGATGGGGCACGCCACCCCCAGGGACCAGCCGTCGGTCCCGCCGATGGGCCGGTAGGCGCATATCCAGGAAGCCCCCGCGTAGCTGTACTCTCCTACCCCCGTTTGCCCCTGAACCATGCGGGAAGAAATATCCGCTATCCCGCGGTACTCTTTTCTGGTTTCCGCCATAGTGATATAATTGACGCGCTCAAAAACGAGGTTGGGCCTTATGTTGGCAATCATCACGCCCTTATTATCGAGCGCGAAGATATTGCCCGAGTTCCATATCCTGAACCGGGACAGTTCCTCGCTTATCACCTCCCCCGGCAAGGTGGCCACGATGATTCCGCCGTCCTCCAGGGGCAGCCAGAACCGCATGATAAAGTCCCCGTGCTTGTTGAATTGCGTGGTGCTCATTACCATTTCGCCGCCCAAAGCCCGCCGGGCGTTTTCGTTTTTGATAATTGTGTCATCTATAGGCTTGACGCCATAGGCCAGCATTTTGCCGTCCCTGTCTATCAGCCCTATGTCCAGATAGCCCTCGGCGGCGGCCTCTTTCAATAAAATTTCCTGAATCCGCCTGTCATCCATGCCCCGGCATTTTTCCGCGATGGTCCTCATATCGGCCCGCAGATGGCCGACTTTCTCCGCGACAAGCTGTTCGGCAATGGCCCCCGACACACTCATATCATTTTTAATGGTTTCCACGAGATTCTCGCGGGTTAAGATTATACCGATAATCACGCTGGCCGCGGTCATTCCCGCGATTATTAACGCGATGATGAGTATAACTTTTGTACGAATCGATAGCCTCATAGCTTCCTCCTTCAATTCCGGAAATCCCACAAACTCCGCCCGGACGGATTTTCAAAGCTCATCATGGGTCAAATAGTAAGAGGGTTTCACAGAACGAAATACACCCAAAAGGACAAAAAAAAGCGTTTTTTTGAAAAAAAGAAAGCGGGGGCCTTTTTTTCTATTCGTTGAGCCGGTTCCAAAATTAAACCATTTTTTGAAACCCGTGGGGCGCAAGGGATTGCAGGGGTTTAGCCACGGCGCAGCCGGGGCCGGAGCGATAGCGCAGCCCCGAAAAGCCCGGTTTTT
>JAISQU010000155.1 GCA_031274005.1 Spirochaetales bacterium | reverse complement strand
AGAGGCATAACCATCACGGCAATCGCTGCGCGATTGCGTTGTAACTATGAGCTTTGGTGACACTCCTGAAGCGTACTGGTGACATTCACCGCAATTTCCGGGGGCGATTTCCCCCGCCGATGCGGGGGAAATCGCCAACTTGGCAAACTCCCGCATTTCCTCCCAAATGGATTATGGAATCACAAAATCAAACAAATCGCAGCGTTTACCGTAACATATCTCCTTTGGACCACCGGTACTATCTTTCCAACAGGGAAGCCTTCGATGAGCTTGCCGGATATTTAAGCGAGGACGCGGGCATACGCTATCTTCTGCGCGTGGAAATGGCTCTTCTGAAAACCCATCTCGCGTATAGGGATGGTCAGGTTTCACTGCCGGACATAGAGAACACCGTAAGCCCCGATGAGGTCTACGCGGAAGAGGAAAAAACCCAGCATAATATCAGGGCGCTGGTCAATGTCATGAAGAGGAACCTGCCGGAGAATCTGCGGAATCTTGTTCACGCGGGGGCGACCTCGGCGGATATACTGGATACGGCAAACAGCCTCCGCATACGTGAGGCTGTGCGCAAAGTTGTTCTTCCGCGGCTGGCCGAGCTTCTGCGGTTGCTCGCGGATTTTACGGAAAAATACGCGGAGACTCCCCAGGTGGGCCGCACCCACGGCCAGCACGCGGTTCCCATTACCGTGGGCTACTGGATGGCGGAGTTCACCGCCCGTCTGGGAAAATCCTTTGAGGAAATCGACAGGCTTTCCAAAAATCTGCGGGGCAAGCTGTCCGGGGCAGTGGGCGCGTACAACGCGACCTCGCTTATGGTAAAGGACCCCCGTGAGTTCGAAAAAACCTTCTGCGGGTATCTGGGTATAGAGCCTTCGGAGTATTCCCATCAGCTTGTGGAGCCGGAGTATCTTCTGCGCCTGCTTCTTGAAATCAATACGGCCTTCGGCATTATCGCGAACCTTGCCGATGATCTGCGCAATCTCCAGCGCTCTGAAATCAGCGAAATCCGCGAACACTTCGGGGCCGCCCAGGTCGGGTCCTCCACAATGCCGCAGAAACGCAATCCCTGGAACTCCGAACATGTCAAAAGCCTCTGGAAGGCGTTTTCCCCGCGCGTCATGAGTTTTTATATGGATCAGATTTCCGAACACCAGCGCGACCTTACGAACTCCGCCTCTTCGCGTTTTGTGCCCGAGTACATAGCCGGTTTTCTTGCCGCTGTCTGCCGTATTACCGGGGTGGTAAAATCCCTCAATATCGATACAGAAAATTTGAACCGCAATCTGGTGGCCGGGGGGGATATGGTTCTCGCGGAGGCCGCCTACATTCTTCTTGCCCGCGCGGGAGAAACCGAAGGCCACGAAAAAATCCGTCTCGCGACTCTCGCGGCAGAGCGCGGCCGGACCACCCTGCGTGAGGAACTCAAAAAAGACCCGGCTGTGTGGAGCAGCATAGAACAAAGCCTTGCCTCTTCTACCGGCCTTAAAGCCGAAACATTTTTCAGCAAACCGGAACTCTACCGCGGCCTGGCGCCGGAGAAGGCAAGGCTTCTGGCCGGTAAATACAAACGCATTGCCGAAAACTTTCAGGAGGAGCTGTGATGATCGAAGAATCCCTCAGTTATGATGATGTTCTTCTGCTGCCCGGTTACGCGGATTTTCTGCCGGGAGAGGCCGATGTGCGTTCCCGCCTTGTCGGGGACATTTACCTCAACATTCCCATTGTTTCCTCGGCAATGGATACGGTAACAGAAGAAGAAATGGCCATAGCCATAGCCCTTGAGGGCGGCGTGGGAGTGATTCACCGTAATATGAGTCCCAAAGAGCAGGCGGAGCAGGTCGCCGCGGTCAAGCGTTTTCTTAACTGGATCATAGACACGCCGGTCACTGTTCAGAATGATCAAAGCCTTCACGATGTGGACGATCTTATGAAACGCTACAGGGTCTCCGGCCTTCTTGTCCTGAACGCGGACGGAAAGCTCTGCGGCATTATCACAAGCCGCGACATGAAGTTCTGCTCCGATTTTTCCCGCAAGGTCGAAGACCTTATGACGCCCGACCCCATTGTTGAGGACGGCGAGCCGGAGATGGGCAAAGCCCTGAAAAAATTCCACGAACACAAGGTGGAAAAACTTCCTGTTGTCGACAGGGAGGGCCGCCTGAAAGGGCTTATTACCGTCAAGGATATTGAGAAGCACCAGCACTTTCCCTCCGCGGCCCTCGACGCGAACGGCCGCCTTCTTGTGGGCGCGGCAATTTCCCCCGGAGACCTGGAAACCCGCCTGCCGCTTTTGCAGGACAGCAAAGCGGATTTTATCGTTCTTGATACCGCCCACGGGGATTCCCGCAGCGTCATCGAAGCCGTCAAACTCATCAAAAAGAGGTTTCCCGCCATCCCCGTGGTCGGCGGGAATGTGGCCACCCGCGAAGGCGCAAGACGCCTCATAGAGGCCGGTTCCGACGCCATTAAAGTCGGCGTGGGGCCCGGTTCCATCTGTACAACCCGTATTGTGGCCGGCATAGGCGTACCGCAGTTCAGCGCGGTTCTCTGGTGCGCCGAGGAGGCCGCGCGCAAAGATATTCCCGTTATCGCCGACGGCGGCATCAAATACTCCGGCGACATTGTCAAGGCCATAGGCGCCGGCGCGGAAGCCGTCATGATAGGCAATCTCTTCGCGGGCCTGAAAGAGTCCCCCGGCCGCGAAATTATTTACGAGGGCCGCATCTTCAAACAGTACAGGGGCATGGGCTCCATAGCGGCCATACGCCAGGGCGGCGGCGAGCGCTACCAGATGAGCAAGGATGAAGATCCCGTCCCCGAAGGCGTAGAGGGCCGCGTGCCCTACAAGGGGAACCTGAAACCCTTTATCTACCAGCTTGTTACGGGCCTGCGCAAGGGCATGGGATACTGCGGCTGCCACACAATCAATGAATTGCGAAACTACAAAAAATTCATTAAAATTACACCGGCGGGTTTAAAGGAAAGCCACGCCCACGATGTCGCCATAACCCAGGAACCGCCCAACTATTCGCGGTAAAGGAAAAACGTATGAATCTTGTTGTAATAGGCGCCCAGTGGGGCGATGAAGGAAAAGGAAAAATTGTCGATTTTCTGGCCGAGCGGGCCGATGTCATTGTCCGGTATTCCGGCGGCGCAAACGCGGGGCATACCATTGTTCATGGCGATATTACCTATAAACTCCACCTTGTGCCTTCAGGCATCATCTACCCCGACCGCAAGGTTATTTTGGGAATAGGCATGGTTATTGACCCCCAGGCCCTCTTTGGCGAGCTGGACACCCTTGCCGGACAGGGCATAGACTGGAAAGACAGGGTTTTTATCGCGGACAGGGCTCACCTGGTTCTTCCCCGGTACAGGGAAATCGATCTCGAAACAGAAAAAAAACGGCGGCGGCCCATAGGAACGACCGGCAGAGGCATAGGCGTCGCCTACGCGATGAAATCCGCGCGCGACGGTATACGCATAGCGGATTTGTATGACGAGGAAGCCTTTGCCTCCTATTTGCCGGAAGACAGGGAGTACCTTCTGCCCTATAAGGACAAACTGCGCGGCATGGTTGTGGATATGCCGGTCTTTATGCACAGGCACGAGGGACAGGTCATTCTTTTTGAGGGGGCGCAGGGCACTCTGCTTGATTTGGACCTGGGAACCTATCCTTTTGTATCGTCCGGCATGAGCTGCGCCGCGGGAGCGGTGGCCGGCAGCGGCATAGGCCCAAGGAAAATCGACAAGATACTCGGCGTTTTTAAGGCCTATTCCACACGCGTGGGAAACGGCCCCTTCCCCTCGGAGTTCCGCAAAGAAGACAGCGAGCTTGAAAATACAATACGCAGCGTAGGCAGGGAATACGGAGTTACAACAGGACGGCCCCGCAGATGCGGCTATCTGGATCTTGTGGCGCTCAAGTACGCGTGTCTTGTCAATTCCATAGACGGCCTTGTTCTGACGCATCTGGATGTGTATGACCAAATGGACGCCATACAGGTTTGCACCGCCTACGAGGTAGACGGAAAACACATAACGGACTTCCCCGCGTCCATAAGCGTTTTAAACAAGGCAAAGCCTGTTACGCAGAGCTTTCACGGCTGGAAGAAACCCATAGGAAACACGGCGTTTTTTGACGAGCTTCCCGTCCAGGCGCGAGAGTATATCGCCTTTATCGAAGAGTTTACGAAAACACAGGTGGATATTGTTTCCGTCGGCTACGAACGCAGGAAGACTATTGTAAGAAGAAGTCCATGGACACTATCCTGATTTATGATTTCGGCGGCCAGACCTGCCAGCTTATCTCCCGCAGAATACGCGAGTTGGGCGTATACAGCGAAGTCGTGCCGCATGACTATCTGCCGCAGCCCGGCGGCGGGCTTAAAGGCATCATTCTGTCCGGTTCGCCGTATTCGGTATACGACGAAGGATCGCCCCTGGCGGATCCGGCCATACTCGGCCTGGGCGTTCCCATTCTGGGCATCTGCTACGGCCTGCAATACCTGACCCACATTTTGGGCGGCAAAGTCGAGCCCCTGGACAAACGGGAGTACGGCCGTATGCCGCTGCGCTTTCAAACGCAAAGCCCGCTCTTCAAAGACGTACCTGAGGGTTTTGTTTCCTGGATGAGCCACGGCGACAGCATAGTAAGCCCCGCCAAAGGCTTTACCGTGGTGGCGGCCTCGCAGCAGGGCATACCCGCGGCGCTGGAAGACTCTTCGCGCGGACTCTACGGCATTCAGTTTCACCCCGAAGTCACCCACTGCGAATACGGCGGGAGGATTCTCGAAAACTTTGCCGCCGGTATCTGCGGGGCAAAAAAAACATGGTCGATGAGGGCCTATATCGAAACAGTCAGCCGCGAAATCCGCGAAAAAGCGGGCGGCGGCAAAGTGCTTCTGCTTATTTCCGGAGGAGTGGATTCCACCGTTACGGCCGGCATCCTCCTCAAAGCGCTGTCGCCGCAGCAGGTCCATCTTATGTATATTGATAACGGGCTTATGCGCAAAAACGAATCGGAGGAGGTCGCGGGCAATCTCAAAAAACTCGGGGCCAAAAATCTTCATCTTGTTGACGCCCAGGATAAATTCCTGGAAGCCTTAAGCGGCGAGGCGGATCCCGAAAAAAAGCGCCGCATCATTGGCGATATGTTTATGAAGGTGCAGGAGGCCGAAGTCGCGAGGCTCGACATTAAAGACGCGTTTCTGGCCCAGGGGACCCTCTACACGGACCTTATAGAATCAGGAAAGGGCGTGGGGAAGAAGGCCCACACCATCAAGAGCCACCACAATGTGCGTACCCCCCTGGTCGAGGAAAAGCGCGCCGCGGGCCTTATTATTGAACCGCTTGATAAACTCTACAAAGATGAGGTGCGGGTTTTGGGCCGCGAACTGGGCATTCTAAATGATGTCATCGGCCGGCATCCCTTTCCCGGGCCGGGTCTGGGCGTGCGCATTCTGGGGGATGTTACCCGCGAAAAGTGCGATATTCTGCGCGAGGCCGACGCCATCTATGTCGCGGAACTCAAAAGCCGCGGCCTGTACGATAAAATCTGGCAGGCCTTCGCCGTACTGCTTCCCGTGCGCTCGGTCGGCGTTACCGGCGATGCGCGGGATTACCGCTATGTGCTGGCCCTGCGGGCCGTTGTATCCCACGACGGGATGACGGCCGATGTGTTCGAGTTTCCGGCAAAGGATTTACTGGAAATATCCTCAAAAATAACAAATTCGGTACGGCAAATCGGGCGGGTTGTCTACGATGTGTCTTCAAAACCGCCCGCCACAATTGAATGGGAGTAAAACTATGGAACGTTCAGAATTACAGAAGAGAATAGCTGCGTATCTGGAGCACGAAGAGATCGCTGTTTTTTGTGACGAGGTAAAAGAGCTTGCCGCGAAGGGAAGCTGGGACGAACTGGAAGACAGGTTTTACCGCGATCTTGAGTTCGGCACAGGAGGGCTGCGCGGCGTTATCGGGGGCGGGACAAACCGCATGAATACTTTTGTTGTGCGCCGCGCTACTCAGGGGCTGGGCGCCTATGTCCTTGAACACGCGGAGGGCAGGCAATGCTCCGCCGTTATCGCCTTTGACTCCCGCAGATACTCCGATGTTTTTTCCCTTGAAGCCGCGCGCATACTCGCGACCATGGGCATCAAGACCTACCTTTTTACGAGTCTGCGGCCCACGCCGGTTTTATCTTTTGCGGTGCGCCGCCTTCAGGCGGCTACAGGCATTGTGGTTACCGCCAGCCACAACCCTCCGCAGTACAACGGCTACAAAGCCTACTGGAATGACGGCGGCCAGGTAACCCCGCCCCATGATGCGGGCATTATCGAGAGGGTGCTTGCCGTCAAAGAGGTGATAAAGAGTCTTCCCGCCGAAGAACTCAAGGCGAAAGGCCTTCTGGTTATGATAGACAGGGAGATCGACGAGCCCTACGCCGCCATGGTCAAAGCCGCCATGCTCAGGCCCGAACTTCTGCGGGAAAAAGGCAAAGACCTGAAAGTCGTGTACACGCCCCTGCATGGAGCAGGCCGCGTGCCGGTTGAGAGTATTCTGGGCAGCCTGGGCGTTACGGTTACAACCGTGCCGGAGCAGCGCGAACCGGACGGAAACTTCCTCACGGTATCCTACCCCAACCCCGAAGAGGCAAGCGCCATGAAACTTGCCCTCGAACTGGGCAAAAAAAACCGGGCAGACCTTGTAATAGGAACAGACCCGGACGCCGACCGCATAGGCATAGCGGTTCCCGACGCGCGGGGCGAGTACGCGCTTATAACCGGAAACCAGCTTGGCGCTCTTCTTGCCGACTATATTTTTATGACCCGCACGGAACTTGGGAATCTGCCGCCCAGACCCGCGTTTGTCAAAACCATAGTCACCACCGAATTACAGCGGAAAATAGCCGAATCCTACGGCGCCGCGAGTTTTGATGTTCTTACCGGCTTCAAATGGATAGCTCTTCTTATCAAGGCTTTCGAGTCGGGAAGCGACCCCGAACTGAAAGGTTTTGATTACGTGTGCGGCGGCGAGGAAAGCTACGGCTACCTTGTTACCACCGAGGTTCGCGACAAAGACGCTGTTTCCGCCGCGGTTATGATTGCCGAAATGACGCTGTACCTGAGAAGCCGGGGAACAACGATTCTGGAATACCTGCACGAACTCTACAAGCGTCACGGCTGGTACAGGGAAGTGCAGATTTCCAAAGGTTTCGCGGGCGAGGCGGGCGTGAAGCTCATGGCGGACCTGATGAACCGCCTGCGTCAGACTCCCCCGAAAACCCTCGGCGGCATAGATGTAAAAACCATCAGAGACTACAAGGACGGGGTAACCCTTGATACGCAGAGCGGCAAAAAGACAAAGGACCTGAAGCAGCCTTCATCGAACGTGCTTCAGTTCATCCTCGCCTCGGGAACAGTCCTCAGCGCGCGGCCTTCGGGGACGGAACCCAAAATCAAGTTTTATGTTTCAAGCTGTACGCAGCCCGGTTTAACGGAAAAAGAAGCGGCGCCTCTTCTTGACAGGGAAATCGAGGCGATTAAAAAAGACGTGGAAGGGTTTTTTAAATAATAGAGTATCTGGTTCCAAAATGAAAACTGTCTATTTGTGCGCATTTTTGCTCGGCAAAAACCGGGCTTTTCGGGGGTTCCGCCGCTGGCGCGGCCGCTTCGCGCCCCTTCAATCCCTTGCGCCCCACGGGCTTTTTCGGCCTTTTGACCTTCATAAACTACAATAGCTTTATAGGGCCTCGTTCTGACACGACCACGGAATAGAAAAATGCTGCATTTTTCTATTCCGCTTTGAAGCTTGTTATCACAAACACGCTTGCGTGTGCGTTTGGGCATGCTGCAATCCCTGGCGCGGCCCAGGGGCTTCCGGTGATTTTGCACGAAAAAAAAAGCTGCACCCGCTACCCAAAAGCAAGTTCTTGAGTATCAGATTTTTCATACGAAAAATCTGTCGTTCATAAGGAAATTATTGTACCGGCGAATAAATCCTTATACCACAACAAGTTACTTGGGCGATAATGGACTTGAACCATCGACCCCCTGCGTGTCGAGCAGGTGCTCTAACCAAACTGAGCTAACCGCCCCAAAAGTACAGACAACCATATATCATTTATCGATGCTCATGACAATCCTTTCGAGCACTTTTTTCCGGTCAAGAGGTTTAACAATGTAATTTTTCGCTCCGGCAAGAAGAGACCTCTTGACCAGATCCTGCTTCCCCAGAGCGCTTACCATAATAACTTTCGCGTTTTTATCAAATTCGATAATTTTTTCCAGCGCCGTTATGCCATCCATTCTCGGCATGGTAATATCCATGGTAACAATATCCACATTGGGAAACAACTCTTTGTACTTTTCTAATCCTTCAATGCCGTCGCCTGCCGTCGCCACAACCTCAAAACCCTCTGAGGTCAAAATCTGCCCCATCTGCTTGGTTACAAACATTGAATCATCAACAACCAGAACGCGATACGCCTGCCCATCCACACGCTGGCCACCGGGTTTTCTCTCGTTCAGGCTTGGAAAATCTGATTTCGTTTTCATGCCCGCTTTCCCCTTTAACCTAGCTTCGCTCCCGGATGGCTACGTTGATTTCAATTTTACCACAGGAGAGCTTCATCGGAACAATCAAAGCCTCCACCTGAGAGCTTGAAACTTCCATATTTTCTCCTGTAAAAAGGGCCGGCGGCGTCAGATCAAATTTAAAGCCAAGATCATGCAGCTTCGTAACGGCCTGGGCCGTTATCATATTGGCAAGCTCCTGGATAGTCGCCTTGGCCAGTTCGTCCATGGCGTTCAGCTTTTCGCCGTTCATGATAGAGGCAATGCCAATTGCGGTGGCTTTCGTCATATCGAACAGCACACGGCCTTCAACATCACCGGCAAGACCCACCAAGGCGGCCACACCCAGAACAGGCGTCGATGAAGACTTCAGATACAATTCTCCGCGGACGACCTCGCTGCTTAGCACTTCCTTAAGAATGTTGTACGAAGCTTCAACAAAGGGATTAATGTATTCAACTCTCATAATTCACTCCTGAAAATTTATAAAAACTGTTATCATGACTTTTTATAAGCCGACCGCGAGTTGGGAACGAGCTTCCACGCCGAAGAATCCAAAGGCTGCTCATTGTCGCCTAAAATCAAAACCCCCGTCGGTTTCAGTTTTTCATGAAATTGGCTAAAAATTGTTACCTGATTTTCGTGATTCAGGAAAGATATGACATCACGCACAAAAATAAAATCAAGATCGGGCAGACTGCTGGGATGCAGCGCGTCATGGTATTCGAAAAAGATTTTATTTTTGAAATCCGTCTGAAAACTCGAACCATTTTTCCCCATAACAACATAGGGAGACAGATATTCGGGAATGTCTTCATCGTTAAAAAGCAGATTGGGCGCCGTCGATATGGCAATAAGATCATTGTCGTTGGCCCAGAGTTTTATCATGGAACCGGGGTACTTCCTGCTCAGGACGCCGGCCAGACTGTAGGCCTCATACCCCTTGCCGCACCCTATATTCCAAACGTTTATGATTTTTCCGCTGGCGTCTCCCAAAATCCGCAAATACTGGGCCGCGAGATTATCGCTCCAGAATTTGCCGGTATCGGCGGAGTAGAAACTCTCCAGGTAGTCGTCCGCGTCCCCGGCGGATTTCAACTGCAGCTCCGCGCTCTTGCGCTGCCGCAGGTCCTTCCACTCGCCAAAGCGTTTGGAGAACCACGCGTCGTTCAGGGGCGTTACATAAAAGCCCCTGAAGGTCTTCAGCGTATCGCGGATAAAATCCATCTCAGGTTCCGCCCCGCCCCCGCCCGCCGGAGCCTCAACATATCCGGGCGCCGAGGAATAGGTTTCGGCGGCGGGGAGCTGAGTCCTCGCGGGAACGGCCGCGTCGGACCTCCGGGCTGTCTCTTCTTTTGAGCAAATGCTTTCCGCGTTCAGGATCAAATACAGTCTTCCGCTGTTTTCCACCACGCCGCTTATGTACTTGATATTGATATCGCCGAATATGGGGTGCGGAGGCTGTATATCGCGGGAGGAGATTCCTATGACCTTGTCAATTGAATCAACAACAATACCGATAACATTTTCCTCAAGCCGCAGGATAAGGCCGTTTTCAATATCCGAATCATTTGGCGGTACCGGCAAATGAAACAGTATACGCAGGTCAAGTATAGAAATAATATCGCCCCGGAGGTTATAGACCCCGCGCACGTAGGGAAAAGAATTTGGCACATAGGTAAAATTGCTGAATTTGGCAATTTCCTTTATTGTCATAATGTCAATGCCATAATCCTTTCCGCCCAGCGAGAATGTAACCATTTTAAAATCAACCGGATTGACTCTTTCCCCGCCTTCTTTCTGATCCTGATCGGGTCTGTCCAAAACCAGAGATTCCGCAGCACTGCTCATTCCTTAACTCCTCGCATAAAACTCTCTATCGTATCGAGGCTTCCTGGCGGCCCCGCTCCTCAATTTCGCGCTTCAAACCCAGTTCCAGCAACTGCGGAACATCAATAATAAGGGAAACAGTACCGTCGCCGGTGATATTCGCCCCGGCAATCCCCGGAACATTTGTAAACTGATCCCGCAGGGGCTTGATAACAACATCTTCCTCTCCGATAAGGGAATCAACAATAAGCCCCATTTTTTCTTCGCCATTCCCCACAATAACGACAAAGTAGTATTCGCTGTTTTCTTCCGTATGAATACGGAAAAGCCGGTTGAGCCGCATCAGGGAAACAACATCGTCGCGCACATTAAACACCTCGTAATTATCAAGAATCTTGATGTCGGAGGGTTTTATGCGGTGACTGTCGATAACCGAACTAATGGGTATGGCGTACTTTTCGTTGCCCACGCGAACCAGAAGCCCCTGAATAATGGCGAGAGTGAGAGGCAGCTTGATAATAAACTTGGAGCCCTTGCCCTTCTCCGATGTAACGCTTACCGTGCCGTTTACCTTGGCGATCATGGTGCGTACAACATCCAGACCAACCCCGCGGCCGGAAATATTGGTTACTGTTTTCGCCGTGGAAAACCCCGCTTCGAAAATCATATTGAAGGCTTCGACATCCGTCAGATTTTTCGAGGGGTGAATAAGGCCCTTTTCCACCGCCTTCTTTCTGATGCCATCCACATCTATACCCTTTCCGTCGTCACAGACCTGGATAACAATCATGTTGCCTTCGTTGCTGGCCTTCAGAAGAATTGTTCCTTCTTCGGGCTTTCCGGCGGCGTCTCGCACCGCGGGATCTTCAATGCCGTGGTCAATGGAGTTTCTCACGCAGTGAATAAGCGGATCCAGAAGATCATCTATAACGGATTTGTCCAGTTCGGTGTCTTCGCCCTCAATAACCAAATTAATTTTCTTGCTGAGCGATTTGGAAAGATCCCGGACGAGCCGCGGGAAACGCGAAAAAATCTGGGAAATGGGAACCATACGGATTCTCATGACCCCTTCCTGCAGCTCCCCGGTAATGCGTCCCAGGTTCTGCGATGTACTGCGGAACTTGGCAACGGCGTTTTTCAGATTGCCTTCAAAACCCTCGAAGAGCGTAAAAATATCGCCGTATTTTTCCATGAGATCCCGTTTTATGTCCTTGACTACGCCGCCCCTCTGAAGACTTTCCACGTAGGAGGGAAGAGTGTCAAAAAGGGATTTCAGCCTGTCGGAGTACTGGCTTTCCGCCGAAGCCAGCGCAGAAAGGATTTCGGTGAACTGATTCGATATTTGGTTGAAGGCCGCTTTCGCTATAACGGTTTCACTGACAAGATTGAGGAGATTGTCGATTCTGCGCGAGTCAACCCTGAGAAGAGACCCCTGCTGCCCTGATCCGGATTTATGCTGATCTTTGTGAGGCTGAGGCCCCGCCACGGCTTCAGGCGCGGCTTCTTCCACAGCCGCGGGCGCTTCGGCAAGCGGTTTCAGGACCTCAGGCGGCGGCGGCGCGGGGCGCGCGGCAGGCGCAGCGGGAACTGCGGCAGGCGCGGCGGCGGCCGGACCGGATGTTGTGATGTCCGTTATGGCGGCCTCCAGAATGACGTCGGGAATAACCAGGTATGCGGATATTTCCTCATCTTCCTTGTTGGAGGCGACATAGTATATTACTTCAGGATGAAAGATATCTTCATACAGTTTTTCAAAATCGGGGTCGGTTTTCAGAACCTGACCAAGGGATTTCAGTATCGCGAAAACCTGTATGCCGCCCACGGTATTCATGGGGTTTGCTTCATCAAATTTTACCCTGACCGCGTACAGGGCGTTATCCTTGCCCGCGGTTTCACGCAGTTCAAGCAGATCGTACTCCGACAGCCTGGCGGCGGCCGCGGCCGCGGCCCGCGCAGGAGACGCTTCGGGTTTTGCCGCGGCAGGTTTTGGCGGAGGCGCGGCTTTTTTTTCGCCGCCCAGACAGGCCTCAAGCTTGGCTTTTACGGCGGAAATATCCTCGCCGTAGACTTCGCCGTTCTGCCGGGATTCAAGCATGGCCTTGATGATATCGATTGACGAGAGAATCGTGTCGACAATCTCACCCGAGGCGGTAATCTTTCCCGAACGAATTTCATCCAGAACATCTTCAAGAATATGAGTAAATTTCTGGAGTTCCATCATTTGCACTGTCCCGGCCCCGCCCTTCAAAGTATGGGCCGCGCGGAACATCTCGTCGATTGATTCTTTGTTGGAGGGATCATTCTCAATAACAAGAATGTTCTCTTCCATCTGATCGACCTGCCCCTGAGCTTCGGCAAAAAAATCTTTCAGGAGTTCTTCGTTATTCGGATCAAGGTAGTCACTCATGATTACTATAATAATACCCGGTGTTCATAGAAGAGTCAAGATGCCGCAGCAAGAAATCGTGCGATTTCCGGTTCAAGTTTTTAGAAAAAAGCGCCGCCGCAGACAGGCGGGAGGCCTCTGTCAAAAAAAAGGCAGCCATCGCGGGGTGGCTGCCTCTAACCTGAACACGGAAAACGCGCACGAGGTACGCGCTCTCCCGCTGATATTACGGCTGCTGCTGCTGTTGCTGCTGAGCAGAGTCCTGGTCTTCGTGATGCATTTTCTGAGTCTCAAGATAGCGCAGTACCTGAATATTACCCAGGCGGCGCATTTCAGCGGTTCTGCGGGCTTCTTCACGTTTCTGGAGGATCCCCCAGACCTCTTCATCATCGATATCGCGGTTGACATCAAGAACGGCCTTGTCAAATACAATAGAAATGTCTTTGATGTAACCGATAAAATCATCGCCTTCGTGCAGGGCATCGCGGTAAATCCGGATACCGACAAGTTTTACCATGGGGGAAGACTTGGGGTACAGGGGATACGCGCGGAGATCGCGATTGCGGACTTCAAAAATATAATTGGGATTGTCCCAGTGCAGTTTCCTCCAGCCGTCGAACTGCAGGTGCCCGAGAAGGACTTCCTGCTCTTCGTTATTCGCGTTTTTAAGAATGACGCTGATTTTGTGGGGAAAGTTCAGGCCATGAACATTCATATCCAGGCTTTTCAGCACGCCGACGTTCTTGACAACGCCGATGTTGGTAAACATATCGCCCTTGCCCTTGTCCTCGTCGGCGACAGTCATAGTCCCATCGTCACTCATTGAGGTTTTGTCCTGATAGGCGGGAATCTCAAAGGGTGGTTTGATGAGGGCCCAGGCATGGTACATTTCCACAGGGAAATGAATCCGTACGCCAAGAACATACTTCCCGGGAAAATGCGATTCCGGGGCGTCTTCCCGAACCCGGGCCTGCTTTGCCAGGGAATATTCCTGGTTTACCACCGTGCGGGAAGATGAAGAAAGGCGAATTTCCCAGTTTTTGATCGCCAGAGAGGTCTTCATCATGGCCCTTTCCTGATCGGTAAAACTGGAACCGGCGACACCGCTAAAATCTACGATGGTGCGCTGGTTTTCCTGGTGATCGCCTATATTGGGATCAGTAACAGTAAAATCAGCGGAAAGCTGATCGAAGTCGATAAGGACTTCTTCATCCGCAGCGACGATACCGGCCAACATAAGCGTCATAATAAGTATGGCTATAACACGTTTCATTCCATGCTCCTTTAACATAATTAGAGATACATATACAGATTATACAAAATGTAGCTTTTTTGTCAACGATTTTCCACCTGTTTTTACTGTCTTTCTGCACACTCCTTTTCCCGTCATTTTACCCCATCTCCGGGGAAAAACGAGACGACTCCCGGAATCTGCCCGTCTACCGTAACCACAACGCCGGAAAGCTGCCGGAAGTTGAATAGAACCGTCCGCCGTATGGCGGCCACAAGTTCATCAAAACTCAGACGCATCTGGCTATCAAGAAATATTATTTCGGGAGAAAAGTCAAGATAGGCGGTCTGGTTCCGGACAAAAACCGACCTCAGCCGCGTATTTTGGGGGAACATATTTGTATGGCGTATATCCATGGGGCCCAATATCATTTCGCGGACAAGAAGCCGGACATTCTCTTCGGGAGTTTTCTGACGGTATATGCGCCGGGGTTCTCCGGTCAACCCTTCGCGCGTGGGTTCCGGAAAAAAAATGATGCAGTTTATCCGGGAGCGGCCCTCTCCAAGAAAAAAGATCAGGGCCGTCAGAAATACCAGAAAAAAAGCGCCGGAAGATACCATAATGCTCTTTTGTACGCCGGGGGACAGGCTCACGGGACGAAAACTCCTTTACCTTCAAATTGTCGGACAAAATTATCAATGCCAGTATAAATTGCTTGAGCTATTTTTTGCAAGTGGTTTCTGTCACACAGGAGTTTGGCCTCATCGGGATTCGTCACAAAACCTATCTCGACCAGAACAGAGGGCATTCTGGCCTTGCGGACGACGAACCAGGATTCGTCCTTGAGGCCGCGGTTTTCCGAGAGGCTGCCGACGCAGGCGTCAAAACCCTTCAAAATGTTTTGGGCAAGCAGAATGCTTTCCTGGGTAAATTCCTCTTCGAGCATAACATTCATTATCGGAAGAATCTCGCGGTTGTCCGCCTCTACATCTTTTTCGGTAAGGAGGTCGCGGCGGTAGGAAGACGGAAGGTACCACACCTCGTAGCCCCTGGCCTTTGGGTTGAGGGAGGCGTTCGCATGAATGGAAACAAAGATGATGGCTTCGCCCTCCTGCAGTTTAACGGCGTGGGCGCGCTCGGGCCTTTCTTCAAGGGTAAGATAGACATCGGTTGTACGCGAGAAAACAATTTGCTTGTCGGCGAAACGTTTTTTCAGCATGCCGCCAAGAATGAGGGCCGTATCAAGGACAATGTCTTTTTCGCTGACCGTCAGGGTTTTTTCGCCGCTTGTGTGGCGGCCTATCGTGCCGGGGTCTTTTCCCCCGTGGCCGGGGTCAATAAATATGGCGCCAATGCGGGGGCCCTCCGGCCGGGGCGGAAAAAAGATTTCTCGCAGGACTTTTTCGGTGGTTTCGGGAATGAGCAGGGTGCCGCCTGTTTTCCGCAGGGCTTCGCAGGGGATTTTCCCTTCGCTGTCCAGAAGAATCCAGGGTTCGCCGACCCGGAATGATACGGTTTGATAGCCGAAGGAAAGCCGGCCTGTTTCCAGGTACGGTTCCCAGGAAAGCTCGACGCCGGATTCATCAAGAAATTTAACCAGCGCGCGGCTTTCGGCGGAAAAAACAAAAACCGGGCACAGCAAAAACAGGCACAAAAACGCCGGCCAGGCAAACGCACGGCAAAGCCGTGTGCCCGCAGAAGCAGCCAACACGGCCCGGCGTTCTCGCGGTATAGTGAATTGTTTTTGGCTTTTTATAACTGCTGCCATGATTTAATCCGCTCTTCTACATTTTCGGCTGTTTTTTCCTGTTCAAGAGTGTCCAGAACCCACAGCGCGCCCTGCACGCCTCCCCGGATGAGGGGCCGCCAGAATACGCTGCCCAGCGCGAGGTTGTGCGCCCAGGCCGGAGGGGAGTTGCCCGCGCGCATGCGCTCAAGGGTTTCGAGGCTCGCGGCCAGGCTGTAGTGGTTCCAGTCTTTTTGGGTTTCGGCCTCCGCGCAGTCAAGGGCGGCAATGAAAAAACCTCCGAGCGGGAAGGTTTTTTCGTCCGCGCCGGGGAGCAGCAGGGCGGGAAGGGATTCGGCGCGCCGGTTTATGTCTTCCGGCAGGGAAAAGGCCGGGTGGACAGGCTTTCTGCCAAAAAGAAAAGCGGCTGTTTCGCTGTTTCCGGGTTCAAGGCGGATAAGGATGCGCGATACGGCTTCTTCCGCAGCGCGTATGGCTCCGCCGCGGTCCGGCAGGGCGGTAATGACGTTGCCGCATTTTTCCACGTTGTTTTCGGGAAACTTGACAGGGGCGCCGGTCTCCGTGCGGGTAAAAATGTCCTGGACACCGGGCGTGGCCAGAGCTTCGTCAAGCCCGAAAATGTGGGCCGCCCTGCCGGGAATGGATATAAAAGCCCTTTCCGCGGATGTCCACGCGCGCCGGGGCCGGAGGCCGCCGGGGGCCAGCCCCATGGCTATATTCATGGCGGCCCCGGTTATGTCGACGCCGCAGGCGTAGGGGCATGTCCAGCCGGACATGTAGCCGCCGGAAAGCCGGGCGGCTATTTCGCCGACAACGGCCTGTGTTCCCGTATGGAAGATGTCGCCCTTGGCCGCGCCGTTATCAATGCCCAGAGCCTCGATGCCGCGGCGGAAGACCTCCTCCACATCGGCAAGAATCTTTTTCGGGGCGGCGGAGGGGAAGGTATGCCCCATCTCCACAAAAAACGGGGGAAAGTAAATATGCCGGTCCGCAATGCCGCAGGCGTGAACTCTGCCCTTGTAGACGAGGGCGTCAACACTGAACTCGGGGCCGGGGATGAACTCTTCAATAATGATTTGCGCGGCGGCGGAACAGCGCAGGGCGTTTTCGCAGGCGGCTTTAAGGCCGGAAGGTTCGGCGGCCATTTGAACGCCGCGGGCGCCCATGTTGTCGACGGGTTTTACGACAACGGGGAAACTGCCGGGAAAGCGGAAGGAGCCGTCCAGGCACTCCGCGCCGCAGGAGACGCAGACGGGACCGGGAATGCCGTGAGCGGCAAAGATACGGCGCATGAGGGCCTTGTTTGTGGCGTTTCGGGCTGTTTCCACGGGGATGCCCGGAAGCCCGAGATTTTCCGCAATAAAGGCGACGGACAGGGAGAAATCCGTTCCCGCTGTAAAAACGCCGTCAAGGCCGCTTGTTTCTTTATAAAAGCGCGCCCGGTCAAGGAGGGCGTCCGCGGCCCGCAGATCGACGGGTTCAAAGATGTCCGCCAGACCGGCGCCGGGCGCGCGGGGATTACCGTCCATGGCGATGACGCGCCAGCCTTTTTTCTTTGCCGTCCTCAGCGCGGGGATTTGCATGGTTCCCGCGCCCAGAATCATAATGGTTTTTTGCATGATGTCCTGACTCATGATATTTTCTCCGCGTAGACCTCAAAAGTATCGCCCAGAGCGAAGATACGGCTTGCGAGGCCGCACACCCTGAGCCCCGGAAAGAGGCGCAGCGGACGGGGAAAGCGTTCGGGATGGTGGCCGCTCACGCGTATCTTCCGCACCCGGAAGCCGAAACGGCGGAGAATCGACGCGCAGGAACGGGGATTCCAGATGGTGTAGTGATCCTGAGGGCTGTTTTTGAGAAATTTTTTACTGAAAAACAGGCCGCTGACTCCCCTGCCGTTTGGCGTGGAAAAGGCGAGAACTCCGCCTTTTTTGAGAAGGGCCGAAATTTTGGAAAGCGCGCAGGCCGGGGCGCGGAAATGCTCGATGACGAACCAGAGGGTGATGATGTCGAACTTTCCGGCCGGGGCTATGACGCCTTCGCTCATTGCCGGGAAATCTCCGCAAAGGGCGGGAATGCGCAGGGCGTCCTGAACGTAACGAACCGCGTCCTGGGCTATGTCTATGCCCAGGGGGAGGCAGCCCGCGCTTCGGGCCGCGCTGAGGAAGGGGCCGTAGGCGCAGCCGATGTCAAGAAGGGTTTTGCCTGCAAGCCCGGCGCAAAGCCCGCTCAGCGCGGAAAGCCTGCGGCGGGCGAAGCCCTCAATGACGCCGAAGTCCTCAAGGTAGGTTTTGCCGTACTGGCGGCGGTAGCCTTCGAAGAAGTAGTCCCTGTCGTAGCGCACGCCGCCGCGGGAAAAGCCTTCCCTGTAGGTCATGCCACAGGCGCAGCGGAAAAAGGTCGCTTCGCTGCTGCGCAGGAGGGGACGCCTCCGGCCACCGCCGCAGATGGGGCAGAGGGAGGCTCCCGCGGGAGAAAAGTTTTCGAGGACGCCGCGAAAGCCGGTTTCGGGAAAATCTTTCGCGCCAAGTTTCAGGAGGGCGCCTCCGGGGCGGGCGGCGATTTTACGCAGTTTTTTTGCGGAAATTTTTTTGACGCCCAGGGAATAGAAGCCGGCCTTGCGGGAGAGTTTTTCGTGATAGCCGCCGGGGTTGACAAGAAGGGGAATGCCGCCGGCCCGCAGGACTTCGTAGGGGGTTATGCCGAAGGAGGTGAACACGCAGTCGTATTTTTTGAACAGGGGGCGTATATCTTCCAGACCGGCGTACAGTTCTCCGCGGCCCGCGGGCGGCGGGGAGCTGAAGGCGGGCCCCCGGACAATGCCGGTGTCCGCCGGGGAGAAAAGGCCGCTCGCGGCAAAGGCTTTGAGGGTAAGGCCCGTGAGGTCGCAGGGGTCCTCGCCGCCAAAGGAGATGAGGGCGGTTTTCAGTGTTTCGGGAACGCGGAACGCGGATGAAGGGCCTTCGGCTATGAGGGCTTCGTTTTGGATGTTGGGCGGCCGGCCGGAGGCAAGGCGGGGAAAGGTGTCCACGAGAAACGAAAACAGGGGGCGGGCCTCCCCTCCCTCATCCAGACCCAAGCTGGGACGGCCAGCGGTGAGTTCAAGAAATTCTTTTTTGGTGGTTTCGCGGCGGTCAAAGAGGATGTAATCCCACCGGCCTTCGGGGCCGGCGGCCAGCCGGTCTGCGTCAAGGCCAGGGGCGAAGCGGGAAATAATTTCCCCCGCGGTCCACAGGCCCGGGCCTGCGGGGCACAGGATGCGGGAGGCGGGGTCAAGCAGGGAAAGCAGGCGGACGCAGCGGCGCAGATGGCCTGTCCCGCCGGTTTTACGCAGCGCGGGAATAAGCAGAACCTTCATGCGGAAGATTCCTGCGTGCGGATAAAGCTCATAAGTTCGGCTATGGGTATAGTGACGCCGCGGTAGAGGCGGGCGAAAACCCGCGATACGCGCTCAAAATCGGCCCGGGTATCCACGGATACGGAAAAGCGGCTGCGGAAATCCTTGGGGGCAAGGGGCCGGTGCAGGGTAAAAATCTGCGGGTTTTTGTACACATAGGGGGTTACATGCTCGCGGTCATAGGGATCGCGGGCTGCCGCCCCGGCTTTGAGAAGGCATTCGGCGCGCACTATTTCGACTCCGCAGCCCGGGGGAAGGCCGGAATAGCCGGAGTAATCGGCGTCAAGCTCATGGTGCTGGTCAAGGAGGAGCGAGGCCATTTCCCAGGAGACAAGGGGATTGTCCCCTGTCGCGCGGATAACAGTATCAACGGGAAAGGCTTCCAGAGCGGCGCAGAAACGCTCAAGAACATCGTCTTTTGAACCGGTAAACAGCTCAAAACCGGCGGCTGCGGCGAGGGGCCGCAGGGCTTCCGCGCTGGCCTCTTCCGTTAAAAGGGCGTGTACGCCGGCGGGGATTTTTTTGAGGCTTTCCAGCGCGTGAAGGGCCAGGGCCTTGCCGGCTATGGGCATGAGGGCCTTACCGGGCAAACGGGAGGAATCCAGGCGTATCTGAATGAAGACTCCCGTCATTCCGCTGCCTCCTCCCAATGTTCGGCTATGCTTTGCGGGTCCATTTTGAAGCGGGACGAATTGCGGCTTACCCACTGCCTGGCGGCGCGAAACTCGGAGAAGGCCGTAAAAAAACCGCAGCCCGAGTGCAGAAAAAACGGGAAAAAGGCGGAGAGGGAAAGATGAGCGCCGCCGCCGGCATACCTGACGGCAAGGTTTTTCAGGAAAAAGGCCCTGTAATCCGGGCCTGCGCCGGTGTTCTCCGCGGGGGCGTTTTCGCTCGCGCCAACGCGGAACCGGCGGCTGGATACGATTTTTTCTCCCCAGAGGCGCGCCCGGAAACCGAAATCCGCTTTCTGCCACCAAGGCCCGCGGATGGCGGGATCGTAACCGTCCAGAGCGAGAAATTTTTCACGCGAGTAAATTCCGCAGTAATCGCAGGGGAAAAGCGTCGGGGAAACCTCCTGCGCGGGAAGGCCGGGCAGAACCTTCAGCTTTTTTTCCTGAAAGGCCGGGGTCTGCAGGACGGGCATGGCTTCGTTATCGCGGTTGTAAAACCAGGGCATGGTACACAGGGGCGGATCCTCCTGCAGCGCCCTGAGCTCAGCTTCGGGAAAGCCGGAGGGGGCCGCTTTCATGTCGCTCCAGAGCACGGCGGCAAGGCGGCCTTTGGCCTCCCGTATGCCTATATTGACGCATTCGCCGGGACTCACGGGGCTTCCCGGCAGAATAAAACGCACGCGGGGAAATTGCGCGGCCAGGGATTCTATGGCCCAGGCGCCGCCGGAGTTCTCTATTGAGATGATTTCGCCGGGATGGAGTTTCCCAAAATCTTCCAGAGCATCCGCGCGGTTCATGCTGCCGCCGCGGTTAAGGAGGATGAGGGAAAAAACCTGGTCGTCACGAACCTGGCTTCCGGGGCCGCCGACAACCGTATAGCTCGAGGCCTCAGAAATTGTAGGTATAATACTCATCACACTTCCCGCAGATATCGGAGTAGTTTTTCGCAAGGTGTTCATGGTACCGGCCGTCCGCCGCCTCCCAGATTGTCCTGATATCATCCGTGAGAAGATTTCCCAGGACAGAGGTTTTGTGTATATCTTCACGGCAGAGGGGAACGCTTCCGTCAATAAGAACAGACAAATCCCTTTGCAGGTGGCGGCAGGGGAACCTGTTGAGGGGCGAAAGATCCGTCACTTTACGCTGGGGCAGAAAACCGCAGAACCAGTCGTACTTCTGTATGATAAGGCAGCCGGTCTTCTCCTTCCATGTACGATAAAAGGTTTCCAGTGTTTCCTCGTTGTCGGCCATGCGCAGAGCCTGCACATAGGCGCTGCCGGGAAACCACGCAAGAAGCGTTTCCGCGCGGGCAAGGGCTTCCTCCCAGCCGGGTCCCCGCAGCCGCTCGTACTGCCCGGAATCTACGGCGTCAAGGCTGACTATCCAGGTCAGGCGGCCGTCCAGTATTTCGCCGCATTCGCGCACAACATCATCCTTCCAGCCTATGCCGGAGGTTTCTATAAGAAGTTTGAGGCCGGGCCTCCCGGCGACGGCCCGCGCTATTTGGGGAAAATCCGGGTAGAAGGAGGGTTCGCCCCAGAGGGAAACCCCTATGACGGCGTCGCCGCAAAAGTCCGCGGTTTTACCGGCGATAATATCGAAATCTTCATGCCGCATAAAACCTTTTTTTGACTGAATGTCTTTGGCGAAAAGCGGATACGGGCAGGACATGCAGGCATGAGGGCAGCCTTCGGTAATTTGTACGGCGACAAAGGCCGGAAGCGTACGCAGAATTTCAGGTTTTTCTTCCAGAAGCGAAAGAACCGCGCTGCCCGCGGGGCCCGCGCCGGGCAGAGCCGCGGCTATTCTTTCACACAGCAGGTGGTTGCGCCGCGAGTCAACGGTCAGGCTGGCGCGCAGAAGGCGCATATCTTTGGGCGACAACTGCGTTTCAAGGTCGAAGGCGTTAATATCTTTCTGGATGAGGGTAAAAAGGGTTTCGCGGTTTACGGGCCGGTTTTCTGTGCACAGGGCAGCGAGAGCCGCAAGAGTGCGCGCCGCGATAATTTCAGGAGTCATGCCCGCGGGATAACCGTCGGCGAAGGTGTAATGGGCGTAATAGTGAGTATGGTTTTCCAGCATAAGGCGGCTTGTTTGCGCGTCGAGAAAGGGACTGTCCCCGAAAATATAGATAATGTTCTCGTAACCCTCCGCGAGCTGCCTCAGAGCTTTGATAAGGCAGGCGTCTGTATATGATTCAAGGGTAAGAGTTTTGAAGGGGGGAACTCCGGCCGCGCCTGCCGCTATGAAGGTTATGTCTTTTTCGGGGACAAGGGTTTTCGCGTAGTCAAGCGTCCACTCGATAACAGGGCGGCCGGACAGGGTTTGGGAGAGAAACTGCCCGTCCTGAAGGTTAATAACCACGAGATTTGCCATATCTCTCCTTATCGGCAATTATGCGGAGGGAGTGAAGGCGGACACTATTCAGCGCCAAACCATTGCGGCAATGGCCCCGCCTTAAGCGGCTCTAAGAGTTCACCCTCTCCACATATTCGTTTGACTCGGTATTAATCATAACCTTCTCGCCCTGCTTGATAAAAATAGGCACGCGGATAGACAAACCCGTCTCCAGCACAACGGTTTTCGTCGCGCCGGTAACCGTATCGCCCTTCAAAGCCTCCTGCGCCTCCGTCACGGTCAGAACAATCTTGTACGGAATCTTCACCTCGATAAACTTGCCCTCCCACTCGGTAACATAGTAGGTGTGGCCCTCCTGCAAATAATACTGCTTATCCTCCATACCCTCGCGGGGCACGGCGAACTGCTCGTAATTCTCCGTATCCATAAAATGATAATCCGTAGCGTCCGCGTACATAAACTGCGCGTTACGGTCCGCGACCTGCGCCTCCTCAACACTGTCATTTGTCTTAATCGTCTCCTGCAGCGTCTGGCCCGTCGTCAGGCTCTTCAGCTTCAGCCGCACAAACGCCGAACCCTTCCCCGGGCTTACAAATTCCCTCTCCACAACCAGATAAGGCGCGTTCTTCATAAGAAGACACATCCCCTTGTCAATCGCTCCTGCTTTAATCATGGCGTATATTACCCCTTGGTCTTTCGTTTTCGTAAATTAACTGTGAGGCGCGATTATATCAGAAAACGGAAAAAGAATCACCCCCCCAATAGCCTCCTCGCCCAAAAAAGCCATAAAAAGCCGGTCCAGCCCGACAGCCACGCCGGATGTGTCCGCGGATTTGGGCGCATCCGCGGCGCGGGGAAGCCCCTCCGCCGCGGCCGGGCCATACGCTGCAATTTTTTGGCTTGCGCCAAAAAGATTTCCGCTGCTGTCCCTTGCGCGCCCGGGGGCTTTTTCCCTGTGCGCGTACAAAGAGGTAAAATCCCCGTCTATCGCGTGGGGCACAAGGGCCTTCTCTTTAAGCGGCGCCTCTTCGCGAAAATACGCGGCTATTTTTTCCGCGTCTGCCTCTTCGGTAAAACAATTGGCTATTTCCATACCGCAGGCGTACAATTCCCAGCGTTCGTTCCAGGGCGTCCCCGGAACATCTTTCGCAAGGCAGCGGACCCCGCGGGGGTAACAGGTCAGGGCCAATGGCTTATCCCGCGGCAGGGCAGGTTCCACCACGCCGGCGAACACGCGGTTAAAAGCCTCTTCCCAGGCGTCTCCCTCGCCGGCGGGAAGGCCAAGCCCGCGGGCCCGCGCCGAAAGCCGCCGCGCCGCCTCCGGCGCGGCGGCCGGCTCCCGCGGACAAAACTCCTCAAGGTCCAGGCCCGCGTACTGCCCAAAAGCCTGCGCCATGCTCATCCTGCGGAAAGGCGGGGCAAGGCGGGCAAGCCTTTCGCGCAGCGCGGCGCCCGCGAAAACACCCGGCGCCTCCTCGCAGACTTTCACAAGATGAGCGAAGAGTTCCTGCGTCAGCTCAAGCGAATCGCGGCAGTCCGCGTTTACCGTGTAATATTCAAGAATCGTAAACTCAGGATTATGCAGCCTGCCCAGAGCCTCGGCGTTGCGGAAAGCCTTGCATATCTGAAAAATATTCCCCATGCCGCCGGCGATAAGCCTCTTCATCCACAACTCCGGCGAAGGGGTCAAATACAGATCCCGTCCCGCGCGGTAGGGATGCTCGAAACGCGTTTTAAATACCTCTATGGCCGCTTCGGGAATCAGCGCCGGCGCGAGAAGAGGGGTTTCCACCTCCAGGTAATTTTTACCCGTAAAAAAAGAACGTACCCCGGCCGTCAGCGCGGCGCGGGCGCGGATAACTTCGCCAGTCATGCAGGCAAGGATATACACAAAAAAAGCGGGAGGCAAGCCGCGATTTATCCAACAGCGCGGCATAGAAGCTTCCGGTGATTTTGTACGGAAAAAAATGGCGCGCCCGGAGTCCCCGTGAGTCTATAGCGCAGAGTGAAAGCATCTGTTATACTAAAAGGGTAGATAATCTGATTACGGAGCCGGTTCCAAAATGAAACCATTTTTTGAAACCCGTGGGGCGCAATGGGATTGAAGGGGCGCGAGCGTCCGTTTTGTGTAAAGACGCTTACAAAATTGCTTTGCAATTTTTCAGGTCTGATTTTTACGGCTTGTAGTCTACTGGGCGGCCCCCCCCGGAAAGCCCGGTTTTTTGCGGTTTCGCCGCAAAAAATGCGCACGAATGATTACGGTTTTCATTTTGGAACCGGCTCAAATTCCAAAAATAGATTGCGCGCGCTTGACATTTCCCTGTTTTGAAAAGTAAGATTAGAGTTGTCCGGAAATTTGAGTTTCTGAACAATTTCTTACCAATTTCGCGGTCTTTGAGCGCAAAATTGTGAGACTTGAGGGGAACCTGACCGGGTCTATTGTTGCAGCCAGGAGTTATAATGTCAGATTATCGTCAGCACTATACAGATGAAACGGATATGGATACGGTTATTTCCGGGGATGTTTTTTTTGACGGGCAGGTGTCTTTTGAGAAGCCGCTGCTCATCAAGGGGCGTTTGAAGGGTTCTATTACGTCCGCGGGGGATGTTTACATAAACAAGGGCGCGGTTGTCGAGGCCAGGATTGAGGCGGGCAGGGTGTGGCTCAAGGGCAGCGTCAAGGGCGAGGTGCGCACAAGCGGCAAGCTGGAACTTTTTTCCGGCTCGTCCATGGATGGGAATGTTTCGACGCCCGATCTTGTGATTCAAAGCGGTTGTTATTTTCGCGGGCATTGCGATATGCCTCAGCAGAAGAAAATCGAGGAGACTAAGAATGAAAATTAAAATTATATTTTGTTTTTTAGTTTTTCTGTGCGCGGGGCTTTTTGCGCAGGAGAGGCCGGACGCGCTTGTTTTGTACCGTCAAAAGAATTACGGCCGCGCCGTCGAGGTTTGTCTTGATGAGCTGAAGGAGATGCCGCGGAATATGAACTCGTATGTCGTTCTGGGCTGGAGTCTTTTGCGGATGGGGCGGAATGAGGAGGCTCTTGTTTACGGGAACAGGGGCCTGGGTGTTTCGCGTTATGATCACAGGATGATTCAGATTGTCGGCGAGGCAAATTATAATTTGGGGAATAACCTTGAGGCGCTAAAATATTTTGAGGAGTATGTGTCCATCGCGCCTACAGGGGACGCTATAGGCGAAATTTATTATTTTATGGGAGAGATTTTTATCCGGCTGGGCGAATGGAATAACGCGGATATAGCCATTTCCACGGCTGTACATTATAATCCCAATATCGCTGTGCGCTGGGCCCGGCTTGGGTATACACGCGAGCAGGCGAAGGATTACCGTTATTCCCTTGAGGCCTACAATAAGGCTTTGCAGCTTAATTCAAATTTGAATGACGCGCTGCGGGGCCGCGGGCGGGTGCAGGAAATTCTGAATCCCGGCGCGGCAGCCTCTGAGCCAGAGTCAGGATGAGGGCGGGTTTTTATACTCTCGGCTGTAAACTCAATCAAAGCGAAACCGAGGCTCTGGCTGACGCTTTCCGCCGCGCCGGACATACGGCCGCGGGTGTGGATGAGCCGGCCGATGTGTATATTCTCAATACGTGTACGGTAACTTCAAAGAGTGAGCAAAAGGCCCGCCGCGTGCTGCGCAAAATTCTGACCGGCCGGGGTGAGTCGCCGGTTATTGTTACGGGCTGCTATGCCCAGCTTGAAAAAGCGCGGCTGGAGGAGGAGTTCGGTCCGGGGGTGCTTGTTCTGGGGCTTGACCAGAAGGCCCGGCTGCTTGATTTGCCGTCTTTTCTTTCCGATGGGACCGCGCTGCCGGGAGCGCGTATTCTTGATGATTTTTTCGCTCAAAACGGCGCGGCGGGAGGGGCTTTCGGTTTCAGCGCGGCCCGCTGTAGTTTTCATACCCGCGCTTTTTTAAAAATCCAGGATGGCTGCGATAACCGCTGCGCGTATTGCCGGGTTTGCCTCGCGCGGGGGCCCTCCGTGTCTCTGGAGGCGGAGGAGGCGCTGCGCCGTTTTCGCGCTCTGCAAGCGGAGGGCTACAGGGAGGTTGTTCTTACCGGCGTTAATCTTATGTCGTACGCTTCGGGAAGCACGGATTTTTGCGGCCTTCTGGAAAAGCTCGCCGCCCGCGCCGCTTCGGCGCGCATCAGAATTTCTTCTCTTGAGCCTGAGGGTATAACCAAAAGCCTTGCCCGCGCCGCGGCTCACCCCCGGGTGTGTCCGCATTTTCATCTTCCCCTGCAATCCGGCTCTGACTCTGTTTTGCGCGCCATGGGCCGCCGCTATACCCGCGCCATGGTTACCCGCGCTGTTGATCTTCTGCGCGCGGAGCGCGGCGGGGCTTTTATCGCGGCGGATATAATTTGCGGGTTTCCCGGTGAAACCGAGGAAGACCATGCCCAAACCGAAACTCTTGTCCGCGAACTGAGTCTTGCGTCCCTGCATGTTTTTCCTTTTTCGCCGCGTCCGGGTACCGCCGCCTGGAATATGAAAAACCGCGTTCCGGAGCGGACGGCCAGGCGGCGGGCGGCTTCTCTGCGCGCGCTTGCAGCCGAAGGCCGGGCGCGTTACGCGGAAAGTCTTACGGGCGGCAGTCTTGAGGTTATTGTTGAAAAGCGTATCCCCGGAGGGTGGGAGGGTTTGTCGGAAAATTATATGACTGTGCGGGGGGCTTCGGCGCCCGGCGGCGGACCGTCCGGGGTGGCTGTCGGCGCGCTGCTTACGGTAAAAATAAGCGGCGCGGGGGACGGCTTTCTTTTGGGGGAAATTTCAGAGAGAGGGTATTAACCGGGGCGCGATTATTTTTCGGGCTAAAATTCCGCGAACCAAAACCTCATAAACAAAAGCCCCTGGGCGCCTGTCGCGCTTAGGGCCTGTTTAATATCTTGCCCCTCCCCCGGGCGCGCAAGGGATTGAAGCGGAAATCCTTTTGGCGTAGCCAAAAGATTGGAGCGAAAAGCCGGCGTACAACCTGCCTAAAGGCAGGTTGC
>JAISQU010000154.1 GCA_031274005.1 Spirochaetales bacterium | reverse complement strand
AAGCCCGGGTTTTACCTTGTTATATCCAGGTAATTTGTAAGATTTGAGATAAAAACAGGAAATACCACGGTTTTTCCTTCTTTTTCTTCCCTTTTTCGACTTTTTCGACTTCGCGGTTTATATTCCTCATGCTTATTTGTGGGTCAAGTTTAGCCCATGGGTTCGCGGATTTTATGGTTTTTTCACTTTTTTCCCGTTTTTTTGAAGCAAACCGGCAATTTTCGCAGTAATAGAGTATTGAGGAGGAATCCATGAAAAAATTCTCTCAAAAAGACGCTGCGTCCCGGAGGATGCGGGCGGTCCGGCTTTTATGCGTTCTTGCGGCGGGGGCCTTTCTGCCCGTCTCCTGCGCCGAAGATACCTGGGAAAGCCTTATGACTTTCAATTCCGAGGAATTGCGGCCGCCCCGGCTTGAAAAGGTCGTCGGGGTGGAAACGGATGTCTTTGAAGCTCATTTCGACAAGGACACCTGGGTCGAACCCGCTTCGCTGCAGGTGTATCCGGATCTCGCGGTCCGCTCATTCGAGGACGGCGCGCCCGTGGTAAGGATTGTTCTTGAAGAGGGGGGCCGGCCGGGGCAAAGGTATACGCTGGAACTGAGCGTCCGGGACGCGAGGGGAAACACCTGTTCGTTTCTTTATCACTTCTACGGCTATAATCCTCGGATTCCCGGCATGCTTATCAACGAAGTCCTTGTCAATACGCCTTCCACAACGGCCTATAACCAGGTGGAAATCATCATTCTTGCGGATGGCGATATGGGGGGCGTTACCCTCTTTGAAGGGACAAAATCCTACGCCGACAAAACTTTTATTTTCCCGTCCCTGGAAGTCCGGCAGGGCGATTTCATCCTTGTTCATTTCAATACCGTTAATGCCGAGGGTGAAGTCAACGAGACTGGCGGCAGCAAGACAGCGGCCACAGGAAAAGGCTTTAAGGACACAGCCTGGGACTTCTGGCTGCCGGAAACAGGCAATCTCACCAAGGACAATGAGACGCTCTCACTGTACACCAATCCGGAAGGGGATTTGATTGACGGGCTTTTATATACATCACGGGTGTATGAGGCGGGAGCGAAATACAACGGCTTCGGGACAAGCCTTATGCTGAACAAGGCGCAGGAACTTGTTTCGGGCGGAGGCTGGCTCACAGCGGGGGAGGATGTTTTTCCGCAGGACGGTTTTGACCCCACGGGGGCAACCTCCACCCGAACAATCTGCAGGGACTCCCTGTCCACAGATACCGATACGGCCGCGGACTGGCATATAGTCCCTGCGGGAAAAAGAAGCCCGGGCGCGGTTAATTCCGACGAAGTTTATAAATAAGGCTTGACCAGATTTTCAAGTACGGCTTTGGGGGCGGCGCCTACCTGCCGCCCGGCAACCTGCCCCTTGCTGAAAAGAAAAATAGCGGGAATGCTTTCAATCCCATATTGAACGGCAAGGTCGTTTTCTTCATCGACATTGACCTTGCCGATTTTCAGCCTGCCCGCAAGCTCCGTACTCATCTCTTCAAGAACCGGAGCGATCATCCTGCAGGGCATACACCACTGCGCCCAAAAATCAACCAGAACCGGAATGTCGGACTTTATAACCTCTGTTTCAAAATTGTCACCTGTCAGTTTCACTTCGTTTCCCATACGTGTACTCCTTGGGTATTAATATGACCAACAATTCAGACTTCGTCAATGCGGCGAGGCGGGGCGCACCAATTTTTTCCGTGCAAAATCACCGGAAGCCCCTGGGCCGCGCCAGGGATAGGAGGGGCGCGAAGCGGCCGCGTAGCGGCGGAACCCCCGGATAGCCCGGTTTTTTGCGGCTTCGCCGCAAAAAATGCGCCATAGATGACTGAAAAAAGTAAACGCCGATGCCCTGGCGAACAGGGAAGACTCCTGTGATTCAGACTCATCGGGGTCATGGTTCCGCCCCGCTTCATTAAAATTCAATATTCGGTTACAAAGGGTGTATGCACAGTGAATATGCCGTACTGGCGGAAAACGCTTCGCGCGTTGTGGTTGGGAAGACGCAGGTTCTGCGGCTTATGAGCGTTGCCCTTCTCGCGGAGGGACATGTTCTTCTTGAGGATGTGCCGGGCCTGGGAAAAACCCTGATGGCCAAGGCTCTGGCGAAAAGCATGGGGGGGACTTTCCGGCGCATTCAGTTTACCCCCGATCTGCTCCCCGCGGATGTTACGGGATTTTCCGTGTATGACCAGAAGACGGGGGAATTTGTTTTTCATCCGGGGCCTGTGGTGTGCAATGTGCTTCTCGCGGACGAGATTAATCGCACGATTCCCCGTACCCAGGCGAGTCTTCTGGAAAGTATGGGCGAGTTTCAGGTAACCGTAGACGGCAAAACCATGGCCCTGCCGCGGCCTTTTTTTGTCATCGCGACACAGAATCCCATAGAAATGGACGGCACCTTTCCTTTGCCGGAGGCCCAGCTCGACCGTTTTTTGATGCGCATAGACTTGGGCTATCCGTCGCGCGAAGAAGAGATCGCTATACTGGAACGCTTTCAGGAAAACGATCCTCTGGAAAGCCTCCCCGCCGTACTCAGCCCCGAAAGAATCCTTGAACTGCAAAAGCTGCGCGCCGGCGTTACTGTCTCCGCGGCGGTGCGCTCATATATAGCCGGCATCACGGAGGCGACCCGCTGCCACAAAAAAGTACGTTTTGGGGTAAGCCCCCGCGGCGCTATAGGCATGATGAGGGCTGCTCAGGCTCTCGCGCTGATACAGGAACGGGACTTTGTTCTTCCCGACGATATCAAGAGCCTTGCGCGGCCGGTACTGGCGCACCGCATTATTCTGCGGCATGAAGAGCGGACACGGGGGGCCTCGGCAGCGGATGTTCTTGACGAGGTTCTCGCGTATGTGCCTGTCCCGGTTACGGACTGACCCTCTATGCAGGAGCAGCGCGGGGCCGAGGCTTTCAGCTTTTTCTCTCTTTGGCTGACAAAGGCCATTGCGGGCCTTGTTCTTTTTTTTGCCCTGGTTCAGGCGGAGTTCGCCCTCGCGCTTCCCGCGGCGGGGGCGCTTTTTATCAGCTTCGCGGCGGATCTGTGGTCGCGCCGCGCGGCCAGGGGCCTTTCCTTTTCTCTTGCTCCCGACAGGGACAGGGTTTTTCCCGGCGAAAATATTGAACTTTCAATAGAACTGCGTAACATGAAGTTTCTGCCCGTGTGGCTTACGCTTGAACTGCCCCTGCCCCGGAATCTTGAAGCGGAGGAACAGTTAAGCGAGCCGGGAGTTTTACGCGGGGGCCTGCGGCTTCTCTCGCGGGAAAAAAGCAGGCGCGTTCTGAGGCTCAGGGCAAAGACGAGGGGTGTCTCGCGTATGGGGCCCGCGAGGGTTTCCGCGGGCGATCTTTTGGGCCTGAGTTCCCGCGCGCGGAGTTTTGCCGTAACGCATGAGATCATTGTTTTTCCCCGGCGTCTGCGGATGAAAACCCTCAACGTTCCGCTTCAGGAATATTTTGGCGCGCACGCCGCGCGCGGGCCGGTGGAGGACCCCGCGTGGTACGCCGGAACCCGCGACTACACCGGAACCCGGCCCGCGAAAAGCATTCACTGGAAGGCGAGCGCCCGCCTCGGGACGCTGCAGGAAAAGCTCTGCGAACCAACGCTGCAGCGCAAACTGCTTTTTATTCTGGACACCCGCGGCTGGGAAGAAGAAGCCGGAGAGCCCGAAAACCCTGCCGGCAATTTTGAACGCATGATAGAAACCCTGGGAACTCTCGCCGGGGCCCTTATGGAAACAGGCGCTTCTTTCGGTCTTGTTACCAACGCCGGGCTGGAAAATTCTTTCAGGCGTGTTCTTCCGGCGGGCCGCGGGCCGCAGCATTTGGGCAGCCTTCTTGAAATACTGGCCCGCATCAGCGGACCGTGCGCCGCCGGTTTTGATGATGAGCTGCGCGCGGAGGCCCGGCGCTACGCGGGTTTTGTGTACTGCGGCCGGTCCCCGGGGGAGAGGGCTCTTGGCGTCTGCCGGGAAATCGCGGGCCATGCCGGCGGCCGGAAAAAGATTTTCTGCGTTTTTGACGGCGAAGGCGCGCGGGCGGCGGCGTTTTGGGAAGGTTTTCCCGCCTGCCGCAGCGAAGATCTGTGCGAGGCTCCGCAATGAATGAAACCCGCGGCCCCGGCCGGCAAAACGCAGGCCCTGTGCCCGCGAAACCCGGCGGCGCGGCCCGGCGTATGCAAAAGCCCCTGCCTTCAGGCAGGCCCTGCGCCGGCCTTTGGGTAGTTCTTTCCGCGGCGGCCATGGAAACCTGCCGCCTCTACGCGATCCTGAGCCTGCTGTTCCTTATTCCCGGGGCTCCGGCTTTTCCTTTCGCGGCGGCCGGCTGCGCTCTCGCCGCGGGGGCGCTTGTGGGAAGCGGGCTTTCCCGTATCAGAAGGCGGCGGATTACCTCTTTTCTTGTGTGCGCCGCGGGCTGCGCCGCTTTCGCTTTTTTCTCCGCCGGATCATACGGCGGCCCTTCCTTCTGGCTTGTTTCCTGCTGCGTGAGCCTGTTCTGGCTGCGCGGCCTCTACATGGGCGGCGGACGGATTTCCCACAGCCTGACAGTAAGCCGCTATGATATTGGCGTGGGGATTCTTCTTTTGGTGTATTTTCTGCGGATGGGCCTGCGGGAGCCTGATCCTCTGGCGCCGCGCCTTATGGGAGCGTATTTTCTTTTCAGTATTCTGGCTCTTTTTTTCTCCCGCTGCCGGACCAGGGACAACAATTTTATAACAGCCCGTTCGGCCATGAGGCTTCTTCTTCCTTTTGCCGCGGTGTTTTTTCTTGCGGCCTTCGCGCTTGTTCTTGTGTATCCCCTTCTTACCCGGACAGCCGCGGAGGCCTACGCTTTTCTTCGGGACAACTCCGGCCCGCTTCAAAATCTGCTTCTCATCATTCTGCGCTTTCTCTTCGGCTTTGGCCGGCGCTCACGCTCTGAGGCGGCCTCCCCTGAAGCGCCGGCCGGCGAGGGTTTTGCCGCCGGCCAGGAAGCGTCCCCGCCCGGCCTTTTTGAAAAAATTCTCATGGGAGGGCTTTTCGCTGCCCTGGCCGCGGCCGCCCTGGTTCTTGTTATTTGGCTTATCCTGATTCTGGCGCGCTACCTTGCCGGCCGTCCGGCGGCCGGCGAGGAAAAGCCGGGCCTTTTTGCCGCCCTTCGGGACTTCCTCGCGTTTCTCATCCGGCGGCTGCGGGAAACCCTGCACAGGCTGCGCCGTATCTGTGCGCGTATATACATCCGCCGCCGGCCACGGGAAAGCGCGGGGCAGGAAGCCTTTCGCGGGCTGTGCGCCTGGGGCAGGGTTTCCGGCCTGCCGCGGCGGCCTTCGGAAACTCCCCTGGAATATCTGCGGCGCGTCGCGGAGAGTTTTCCCGCGGTCAGGCAAGCCGCCGGAATCCTGACGCAGGGACTACAGGATGAACTCTACGGAAAAAAAGAGCTGTCCGGCAAGGACGCCGCCCTGCTTCAAAAAGCGCGCCGCGGCCTTTCCAGCCCCGCGCTGATACCCGCGCGGCTTGCGTTCCGGCTCGGTTTAAAGAAATAATAGAAGTCCGACAGGCGCCTATGAGCCGCGGCGCAGCCAGTATACCAGTAAATAGCAGACCGGCGTATCCAGAAGGGCCAGAACAACTTTGCACAGCCAGTAGGGAATTATAAGGCTTACGATAAAAGCCGCGGTAAATTGGGGCGAAATTCCGTAAAAAGCGGCGAACATGAAAACTATCGAATCAATAAGCTGGCTTACAATTGTGGAGGCGTTGTTGCGCAGCCAGAGAAACCGCCCGCCTGTCCTCGTCTTCCAGAACTCAAAAGCCCAGATATCGTAAAACTGGCTGAAAAAAAAACCAATAAAGCTGGCTACCATCATCCTCAGGCTGCTCCCGAAAACAGAGGCATAAGCCGCCTGATTATCCCAGGAAGGGTTCGCGGGAAGAACAATAGCCAGCGCCGTCATTGTCAGGGTCAGAAGCAGTATAACAAGGGAAAACGCGACGATTCTGTGCGCCTCTTTTTTTCCGTACACTTCGCCGATTACATCAGTTGTCAGAAACAGTACGGGCACAAAGAAAATCCCCACGGACACCCGCACCCCGAACAAAGTTGTAATTTTGGAACCCAGAAGATTTGCCAGAATCATACAGCCCATATAGAGGCAGACAAGAAAATCCTTTTTGTATGTTTGCATGAGGAGACCCTACACTATATACAGCCCGAAAATCAAGTGTACCCAAATATGGCCGGCGGCCGACTTTTGTTGCACACACGGAATACGCCGGGGTTTTTTAGGGTCTCGGTTCTGGCACAACAGACGGTCGCTCGCACCCCTTCAATTCCTGCGCGCCCGCGGTCTTTTGCGTTTTGCACAATCTAATTCCATAAAGCAGAGATAAACACCGATGCAGGGCAACAGCACTTACTTTTTC
>JAISQU010000083.1 GCA_031274005.1 Spirochaetales bacterium | reverse complement strand
TGCGGCGTAAAACGCCGCAAACCGGGCTTTTCGCTCCAATCTTTTGGCTACGCCAAAAGGATTTCCGCTTCAATCCCTTGCGCGCCCGGGGGGAGGGAGCAAGATATTAAACAGGCTCTAACCACAAATGCGCACAAAATCTTCTCTTTCATCTCCACCCTCCACCCTGCTAACTTCCAACTTCTCCCGCGCAGCGGACAAACTCCCCGATAATCCACTTCGTATCCTCCGGCCCCGGACAGGCTTCGGGATGAAACTGCACGCACATCAGTTTTTCCTTTTCGTGGTACAGGCCCTCCACGGTGTCGTCGTTGGCGTTGCGCATCCAGACCTTGACGTTTTTGGGCAGGGAGACTTCGTCCACCGCAAAGCCGTGATTCTGGGAGGTAACAAAAACCTTGCCGGTTCTGAGGTCGACCACGGGATTGTTGACCCCGTGATGGCCAAAGGGCAGTTTGTAGGTCTTTCCGCCCACGGCGCAGCCGATAATCTGGTGCCCCAGGCAGATGCCGAAAACAGGAAGCCGCCCGATAAGAGAGGCGCTCATATCAATCTGCGGCGCAAGAACCGCGGGGTCGCCCGGCCCGTTTGAAAGCAAAACCGCGTCGGGCTTGTGCGAGAGAACATCCTCCGCGCCCGCGCCGCCGGGAAGGAGCGTTACTTTTACACCCAGCCGGACCAGTTCGCGGATGATACCGTTTTTGATCCCGTAATCAAGAAGCGCAAAGTGCGGCGCCCCCGCGGGATTGATAACCGCCGCTTCACGGGTACCGACCTCTCCTACAAGATTCTGCCCTTCCATGGAAGGCCAGGCCGCGAGAAATTTCTCCGCGCGGTCAATATGTTCCCGCGTAAAATCAGAAAAGCCTTCGGGCAGGCCCAGGATAAGTCCCGATGTCGAACCGCCGTCGCGCAGGCGCAGGGTCAGGCGGCGGGTGTCGACTTCGCAGATACCCGGAATCTCCTCTTTGGCAAGAAACTCCTCCAGCCTGAGGCGGCCGGGCGGAACAAGCCCCTCGTAGAGTTCCCGCACGACAAAACCGGAAACCTTGATTATTTTGCGCCTGACGCCCTTCTCCGGCCCTCCCTCGTTCCAGTCCGGCGAGGCGCCATAATTCCCGATGAGGGGATAGGTCATCGCGACAATCTGCCCCGTGTAGGAAGGGTCTGTCAAAATTTCGTGATAACCCGACATGCCGGTATTAAAAACCACCTCCCCGGCGCCGTCCGCCTTCGCGCCGGGAACAAGCGCGCCGGGGGAAGGCGCGGGATGCCCAAAGCCTCGGCCTTTGAACGCCGTCCCGTCGGCCAAAATCAGTAAAGCGGGTTTTCTCACAGTATCCTCCCCTGTGTAAATCGCGGTTTTTATGTATATTTATACATATAGTTAGTACGCACAAAAAAGACCGGCGAAATTCCGGCCCTAGTTACAAAAAGACATTTGAGCCTATCATATTTTTGGGTTTATGAAAAGAGGTAGCCGAGATGCGGTTCGCATAGGCGAACCGCATCTCGGCCCCGGAAATTTGCGGTGAGAGTCACCAGGACTCTTCACGCGAGAAAACAAAACTCCTGGTTACAACGCAATTGCGGAGCAATTGCCGTGCTGGTTATGTTCCTTCCGCACATTTCCGTGATAGTGTTCCCGCCGCAGGCGGGCGGGAATTTGCGGAGAGAGTCACCAGTACTCTTTAGGCTTGTCACCAAAACTCTTGGTTACAACGCAATTGCGAAGCGATTGCCGTGCGGGTTATGTCCCGTCCGCACATTTCCGTGAAAGTGTGCCCGCCGCAGGCGGGCGGAAATTGCGGTAAAGGTCACCAGTGCGCTACATGCGGAAAAACAAAGCTCCTGGTTACAACGCAATTGCGAAGCGATTGCCGTGGTGGTTATGCCCCATCCGCACATTTCCGTGAAAGTGTTCCCGCCGCAGGGCGGGCGGGAATTTGCGGAGAAAGCCGCCAGGACCCTACCGGCGTGTCACCGAAGCTCATGGTACACAGTCTATATTGTAACTGTGAGCGGCTTAGGAATTTTTTGCCTATAGCCCGTCATTCCGGTGCGAGCGAAGCGAGACGCCGGAATCTGTTCATGGTTTGCGCCTGCACGCACAACAGATCCCGGCGCGCCGGGATGACGAGCTGAATCATTCACACTTAGATTCCTGACTGCGTACTATGAGCCTGTCGGACTTCCAATAAATATGAGCGGAGACTGCCGCGTCTTTTTACGCAGGTAATTGCCTTGCGGCAATTACCTGATATGGTTCGGAGCTGCCGCTGCGCAAGGGATTGCAGGGGCGCGAAGCGGCCGCGCCAGCGGCGGAACCCCCGGAAAGCCCGGTTTGCGGCGTTTACGCCGCAAATGCGCCCGGATTCCAAATTGAAACTTACCTCATGGTTTTGCGTAAATCTTATACGGAGCCGAACACAAGCCCCACAAGACCCAGGGTAAGGAGCGGAATATAGGTAATAAGAAAAAGCACAATCAAATTGACAATAAGAAAGGGCATAACGCCCCGCGAGGCCTGGGCGAGAGAAATCTTTCCTATGCTCGATGTAACAAACAGGCACACGCCCACGGGCGGCGTTGTAAGACCCAGCACAAGGTTCAGCACCATGATAATGCCGAAGTGAATCGGGTGAACGCCAACGGATGCGGCAACCTGCAGCAGCACGGGAAAAAGGATAAGCAGGGCCGCGATTGTTTCCATAAAGCAGCCGACAAAGAGCAGAAGGATATTTATAAGCAGCAGAATGACAAACTGGTTTGTTGTCAGGCCCAGCATTGTTTGCGCCACCATCTGCGGTATCTGCTCTTTGGTAAGGATATACGCGAAAATATTCGCGCAGCCCACAAGCACCATGATGGAGGCTGTTGTTATAACCGATTCTTTCAGAATGCGCGGCATATCCTTGAGCGTAAGTTCCCGGTACACGAAAAATCCAACGCACACAGCGTACAGAACGGCAATGATGGAGGCCTCGGTCGGCGTTACAATGCCGCCGATAATGCCCACAAGAATAATCAGCGTCATAAGGAGCGCCCAAAACGCGTCCCTGCCGCTTACGGCGATTTCCCTGACCGTAGCGCGCTTCTCGTTTTTTGGGTGAGATCTCTTGCAGGAAATATAGTAGGAAATACCCATCATGCCAAAACCCATGAGGACGCCGGGGACAATGCCCGCCACAAACATCTTGCTTACCGAAAGGCCGGTAAGGGTTCCCGCGATAATCATGGGGAGCGAGGGCGGAATAATCGGGCCGATGCAGCTTGAGGCCGCGGTAACGCCGACGGAAAAATCAGGCTCATAGCCTTCCTTCACCATTGCGGGGATAAGAATACCGCCCAGGCTTGCCGAGTCGGCGACAGCCGTTCCGGAAATGCCGGCGAAAATCATGGACGCGACGATGTTGGCAAGACCCAGGCCCCCGCGGATATGCCCCACGAGTTTGTTACAGAAGGCAATAATCCGCGTTGTAATACCCCCGTTATTCATAAGATTTCCGGCAAGAATAAAACCGGGAACGCACAGAAGGGTAAAAGAATCGAGTCCCGAGAAAAACCTCTGCGCCATCATGTTCAGCGGCATACCGGCGACAAGAAAATAGAGCGCCGAGGAAATTCCCAGGCAGTAGGCGACGGGAACACCCGCGGCAAGGAAAACGACAAAACTTGAAAACAAAAGCCATACAAAATTCATTGCAATACTCCTTCCCTGACTTCTCCCCCGGTCGCAAGAAGAAGAATTTCAATAAAATATGTGACGGCGAGCATGCCAAAAAGAATGACCAGCGCAAAAAACACCCACTGCATAGGAATTTCCATGGCGGTAGAAACCATACGCGCCTTCAAAAACGCGAAGCGGAAAACGCATTTCGTTTCAAAGAAAACCGCGAAAGCGCATAAAAGCACGTTCAAACAAATCATGTACAGGCGTTTGAATTTTTTGGGTATCATATTGGTTAGAATATCGACGGCGACAAACGAGTTCGCCTGTACCGCAAGCCCCGCGGCAAAAGCCACCGCGTAAATAAAACAATAGCGCGCCAGCTCTTCCGTCCACGAAGGAATAGGCAGGAAAGGCAGGGAACGGCACACAATCTGAATAATGACCGTAACACAGAAAGCGATCACAAAAAAACACGCAAAAAAAGTCAAGAATTTGTTCAGCGTTTTCGACAGGGTACGCAGCATATACTTCTCCTGAAAAACCCGCGGGCAGCCGCCCGCGGGAAAAATTTTACTTCATCGCTTTAATCTGATCATACAGGGGCCTTATCGGCGCGGGAAGAACTTTTTCGACTCCCGTGGAGGCGCGTTGCGCGAAGGCCGCGATATCCACATCCTGCACATAGGTCATGCCGTGGCTGGTCAGAAATGTTTCCAGTTCCTTTTCATCTTTCACGTACAAATCATGCTCGTAGGCCTGCATCTTTTTTCCGCCGTCAATAACCAGATCCTGCAGATCCTTGGGCAGGGACTGAAACTTCGACTCGCTCAAAACAATGTAGACCCATGAGCGCAGATGCTCGGTTTTGTTCAAAAACTTCTGCACTTCGTAGAAGTTCCCGGTTTTGATCATGGCAAGGGGGTTTTCCTGGCCGTCAATGGTCCCCTGTTGCAGGGCGGTAAAAACCTCGGCGAAGGCCATGGGGGTGGGTTTCGCTCCCAGGGCTTCGAAAGCCGCGACCGTTATGGGAGAAGCCGGAACCCGGATAACAAAGCCGCTCAGATCCGCGGGCGTGCGGATAGGCTTGTTGGATGTTACATTGCGCGGGCCGCGTTCAAAATACCCCAGAACGCGCATATTCGCCTTTTCCAGCAGAAGTTTCTCCAATTGTTTTCCCACGGGGCCGACGGCGACCTTGTTGAGATGGTCTGCGGACGTCATCAGATAGGGAACGCCCAGAACTCCCAGCTCGGGGACGACGCTCTGCATACTTTCGCCGGTATAGGCAATGTCGGTTCCGCCATCGGTCATAATGGAGTTGATGGCGTCAATTTCCGTTCCCAACTGGCTGTTGGGATAAATCTTTACCACGATCCGTCCGCCGGAACCTTTCTCAACATGGTCTTTGAAAAAAACCGAGGCTTTGTGCCAACTGTTGTCTTCATTGACAATGTGGGAAATATTGATTTCAAAAGCCTTTGCCGGGGCCGCGGCTCCTCCGGATTCGCCGCCCCCGCCCGCGAACAGACTCCCCGCGCACAGAACCCCGATCAGGCTCAGCATAACACAGAGTTTTACATGTTTCATCTTTCCTTCCTCCTAATAAAATATTGTTAACACTATAGAGCAAAGGATATTCCTTTACTGTATATGTGTCAAATTGCTTTCACCGCGGCGGCCTTCGTAATGGCCTCCCACAGGCCGGCCAAATAGGACGCGCCTAAAGCCCTGTCGTACAAACCGTATCCGGGCATGGCGACTTCTCCCCAAATGGCCCTGCCGTGATCAGGCCGGATGGGGCCGTCAAAACCGCTGTCATAAAGAGCCTTCATAATCGCATACATATCGAGGCAGCCGTCGCTCGACAAATGCGCGGACTCCTCAAAATCATGAGACCCGGCGCGGCGCAGATTCCGCACATGGGCAAAATGAATACGGCCTTTGAAGGCGTGGATCATGGCAGGGATATCGTTGGCGGGACTCGTCCCCAGGCTGCCCGTGCAAAGCGTAAGCCCGTGATGGGGATTATCCGACAGGGCAAGAATGCTTTGCAGTTTTTCCCTGTCCGTCGCGATACGGGGCAGGCCGAAAACAGGCCACGCGGGATCATCGGGATGCATAGCCATGTTGATATCGTACTTGTCGCATACAGGCATGATGCGTTCAAGAAAATAGCGGAAATTTTCGCGGAGCTTTTCCGCGTCCGTGTCCTTATACATCGCAAAAAGCTCTTTCAGGCCCGCCAGCCTTTCCGGTTCCCAGCCCGCCAGAGCGAAACCGTTGGACTGCGAATACAGGGTCTCGGACATATTGTTCGGATCTATGGCGCTGATAACAGCATGGTCATAGCTCATCACCGTGCTGCCGTCGGCCCTCTTTTTCGCCAGATCCGAGCGCGTCCAGTCGAACACCGCCATAAAGTTGTAACACACCATGTGGATATCCGCCTCGCCCAGCCGCTCCAGAGTGGTTATATAATTGTCAATATACTTGTCCCTTTCGGCGGAACCGATTTTGATGGCATCGTGAATGTTGACGCTTTCTATGCCCGCGACGCGCAGCCCCGCGTCCTCCACTTCCCGCTTCATGGCAAGGATGGCGTCCTTCTCCCACACGTCTCCCGGCTGGGTTCCGTATAAAGTCGTAACAACCCCTGTTACGCCGGGCGTTTGCCGGATATATTCCAGAGATACCGAATCATAGCCGGTTCCGAACCAGCGCATCGTAAATTCCATTTTTCATACTCCAAAAATAAGATTTGGGATAAAAAGGACAAGTTCCTTAAAAAATACGCACAGAAAAATCACGACAACAACCGCGCAGATGAAGGGAATCGCTTCTTTTGCCGTCTCCTCCGGCTTGCAGCCCATGATGGTTGATGTTGTATACAAAGCGATACCCACGGGAGGCGTCATTATTCCCATGGTAACGATTGTCATCATGATAAGCCCGAACTGAACCGGATCAATGCCCGCCTTCGTAATAACCGGCATTAATATTGGCGTAAGCAGAAGCGCGATAACGGTTGTCTCAATAAACATTCCGCAGACAAGAAGCAGAAGAATAATGATGAGCAAAAGCACATACGGATTTGATGTTATCTCAATAAGAAAACCCGCCATTGCCTGGGGCACGCTGTCGTACACAATGCCGTAACCGAAAATGCCCGACAGCGCGACCAGTATCATGATGATGCCTATATCGCGGGAGGTGTCCCGCAGGGTCTGGAGAAACCGTTTCCAGGTCAGTTCCCGGTAAATAAAAACGCCCACAATGATGGCGTAGACGCAGGCAAAGGCCCCGGACTCCGAAGGCGTAAATACGCCGAAGCGGATACCCACAATCAGAATCACCGGAAAAAGCAAAGCCCATACGCTGCTTGCCGCCGCCCGGACGATTTCTCCCGCGGAGGCGCGGCTCTCGCGTTCAGGCAGGTATCCCCTTTTTTTCGCGGTAAAACGTACCGTTACCATAAGGGCTATCATCATAAGAAAGCCCGGAACAAAACCGCCCGCGAACAGCCGCCCTATGGAAACCTCGCCCACGGACCCGTAGATGATAAGCCCCATACTCGGCGGAATGGTCGCGGTAATAAGGGAAGTAATGCCGTTAACCGCCGCCGAGTAGCCTTTCGCGTAACCCCGCTTTGTCATGGCGGGCCCCAAAACGCGGCTTTCCATTGCGGCGTCGGCATTGGCGGAGCCGGAAACTCCCCCCATCAGAGTCGAAAGCACGCAGGACACCTGGCCAAGATTCCCGTACATATGCCCGGTAAGCACATTGGAAAGCCTGACAAGCCGCGAGGTAATGCCTGTATTGTTCATCAGATTTCCCGCGAAGACAAACAGCGGAATCGCCAGAAGGGTAAAACTCTGGCTCGAGCTGACGACCTTCTGCACGGCAATGGAAAAAGGAATGTCCGGCGCGAGCAAAAAGAAAACCGTACCGGAAACGCCAATCGCGAAAGCCACCGGCATACCAAAAAGCAGCAGCAGAAAAAAGACAACGACAACCACTCCCATCAGATTGCCTCCTTGCCCTGCGCGATAATCTTTTCATCCTTGCGGTGCGCTATGAGTTTCAGGATGATGGTAACGCAGAGCAAAACCGAACCCACGGGCGCGCTTATCGTGGCCCAGGAATAACTGATGCCGAGAGTCTGAAACAGTCTTTTTGAATTTTCGATTGACAGGGGAATACCGTAGCGGACAAGAACCAGCAGAAAAACAATGCTGATGATATACATCAAATAATATAGAAATTTCTGCGTCTTCGCGGAAAAGCGCATAACCAGCATTTCCACCCGGACAAACTCCGCCTTGCGCAGCGCCAAATCAGCGCCCAGAAAAACAACCCACGCAAAAAGGAGAAGACAAATATCCTGCGCCCAGTTCAAAGGCTCGTCAAAGCTCCGCGCGACGGCTGAAATAAATACAAAAAACGTAATAAGCGCCACAAAAAGCGAAACAAGGGCTTCTTCAAGAACGCACACACCGTGATAAACAGTTTTCAGCAGTTTCATACCTTCCCTCCGAAAAATGAGAAACTTGAAAAAAGATACGAACAATTGTCTCTATCCAACTGTCACCCCCGTCTCTTAATTCGCGTTTCTCATTTTTACCGAACAGCTTCATTTTTTGCCGATTTCGGTCCAGATCTGGTTGCGCAGCGCCTCAAAACCAAGCTCTTTGTACGCCGCTTCCGCCGCTTTTCTGAAAGCCTCGCGGTCGGAATCAACAACAATCATGCCTTTGTCGACCATCTGTTTCTCAAAATCATCCGCGAGGCTTTCGATCAGTTTTGCGTTATCGTAGGCCGCGGCCTTGCATTCGTCAGACAAAATCTTTTTGAAATCCTCCGGAAGCTGGCTGAACCATTTTTCCCCGGTTATGATGCCGTTGGCAAGCTGAAAGTGGCTCGTCTTGTCTATGTATTTCAGCACTTCGTAAATGCGCAGGGGGAAGCTCGCGGAATGCTGGGCCTCGACACCGTCAACCGCCTTGGACTGAACGGCGGTGTAGGACTCGTTCCAGGGCATGGCCACGGGAGTCGCGCCCATAGCCGCTACAGACCTGGCCCACACGGGAGCGCCCGGCGTGCGGACGCGGACGCCTTTCAGGTCCGCAGGAACTTTTACCGGAACATTGGTCAGAAAATGGCGGGGGCCGTCGTACCAGTTGAACGAAAGAACCCTGATGCCCTCCCCGACAAGCTGCTGTTCCCATTTGCCGAATACCGCGGTTTCGGTAACTTTGCGAAGCTCCGCGTAGTTATCCGCGATGTAGGGCATACCGATAATGCCTATGTCTTTGACATAGTTCGACATGCGCCCGCCGTCTGTGAGTACCGCGACATTGACGCCCTGAAGAGCCTGCTCAATGACATCCTCGTCGCTCCCCAGTTGGGCGGCGGGATACACCTGGATAGTAATGCCGTTATTCGTTTTTTTCGCGACATTTTCCCCCCAGATTTTGAAACCTTTGACCATCGGGCTGGTCTCGGCCAGTTGGGTCGACATCTTCAGGGAAAAGCTCTTGCCCCCCGCCGATGAATCGCCCTGCCCCCCCGCGAACGCGCCGGAGGCCGCGAAAACACACAGCGCCAACATACATACAATTTTTACAGTCTTCATACATTTCCTCCATGTTTACATATGCTATTATACTATCATGCTTGTATACAAGCGTCAATCATCTTTTCACATTTTTTTCATGAATTTTAATTTTGGATTCAGGACGCCGGCTGGTCGCAGCGGAAGACCGCCCGTACCCGCCCATGCGTCCCGGAAGGTACACAATAGTTCATTTCATGAGCGCGCTCTTTGAGTCCCTCCTTGACAGCTATATGCAAAACATAGGACAGTTAGGAATCATGGTTGTGCATAATATATGTACACTACAGGGGGCGCCAAAATGAAGGTCAGTCATCAGAGCCTTGCGGATGCCTTGGGATTATCCCAATCCACTGTTTCACGGGCTCTGAATGGAAACAAAAGAATCAGCGATACAACCCGCGAATTGGTACGCAAGAAAGCGTACGAGATGGGTTACTTTGACGACGCGGTAGCGCTATTAAAAGAAGGTATACTTCCCTCGGCGCGGCCCAATATCGGATTGCTGCTGGAAAATATCTGCAACCCTTTTTTTTCCACTATTATCAGCGGGGTTCAGGATCATTGCGCCTTGTGCGGTTACAACCTTCTTATTGCCAACTCGAATATGGATGTACGGGTGGAAAAGCAAAATATAGAAAATTTTAAACAGCTTGGGGTAAAAGGGCTTATTCTGCATACGCATAAGTCGCAGGAGTATTCCATACAGGAAATTGCGGCGGACATTCCAAGAGTTTTTATCTGCGATCATAAAAAATTCGGCATAGAAAACTCGGTAGGCATCGATTCAACAAAAGGTATTTTTACGGCAACAGAGTATCTTATCCAGCTTGGGCACCGGCAGATCGTATTTATTGGCGGGTCGGAAAGGTTTTCAGAACGGATTGAGGGGTTTCAGAAGGCGCAGAAAGAATACAATATCCCGGTAAAGGAAAACTCTGTCGTCTACTGCGCCCCGACACGGATAGGCGGATACAATGCCGTTTTAAAGCTGATGGAAACCCTGCGGGATTTTACCGGCATCGTGTGTGTAAACGACTTTGTGGCTTTCGGCGTGCTGGAAGGGATAAAAAAGCGCGGTTTCCGCGTACCCGACGACTATTCAGTCATAGGACTTGATAATGTTGAGGTTTCCAGTTACTACGGAGTGGACTTGACTACCGTAAATCAGCCAAGCTATCAAATAGGAAAAACCGCCTGCGAACTGGTGCTTGAAAAAATCAAGACCAATGATCTTGACTCTATTGTTACCCGTATTCTGGAGTATTCTCTTGTCATTCGCAAAACGTGCCGGGGAATAAGCCCTGAGCGCTAATCCGGTTAAAACAGATATTCGAGCCAGTTCCAAAATAAAACCATTTTTTGAAGCCCGTGGGGCGCAAGGGATTGCAGGGGCGCGCAGCGGCCCGCGCACAGCGCGGGCGGAACCCCCGGAAAGCCCGGTTTTTTGTGGCTTCGCCGCAAAAAATGCGCACAAATGATTACGGTTTTCATTTTGGAACCGACTCATTCAATAAAATTTCTCTTTTTATGTGCATAATTACGGCATAGTAAAAATTTCATTTGACAAATCGTGATTTGTATATGTATCATGCGAATAATAAAGGCGCAAATATTTAATTATTATGCATTAAATATGCGCATACTTGAATGATATTAGGCAATGGGAGTTACATAAATGCCATTGGACAAAACGTTCGAATTGGTAGAACTCAAAAATATCAGCAAACAGTTTCCCGGCGTTTTAGCTCTGAATAACGTAAGCATGGATTTCAGGAAAGGCGAGGTCCATGTCCTCCTGGGAGAAAACGGCGCCGGAAAATCCACACTGGTCAAAATTATCGCCGGCGTTTACACAAAAGACAAGGGAGAAATGCTTTTGGAGGGCAGCCCGGTTGATTTCAAAAGAATCAGAGACGCCCAGGAGGCCGGAATCGCTATCATTCATCAGGAGTTGAATCTGCTTCCGGAACGCAGCATTGCCCAAAATATTTTTGTAGGCAAGGAGCCGGAAAAAAAGGGCTTGCCCGGCATTATTGATAAAAAGAAAATGATTTCAGACAGCGCCGAACTGTTACAGCGTTTGGGAGTTGATCTTAATCCCAACACGCAGGTAAAAAAGCTGAGTATCGCGCAGCAACAGATGGTAGAAGTGGTTAAGGCGCTTTCCCGCAACATAAAACTACTCATTATGGATGAACCCACTTCCTCGCTGACAAAAAAAGAAATCGATAAGCTGTTCGAAATTATCCGCAAACTTAAAAGTGACGGCATTGGAATCATTTATATTTCGCATCGCATGGATGAAATACAGCGTATAGGAGATCGTGTGAGCATCATGCGGGACGGTGAATATATTGATACGGTAGACGCCAAAACCATGAACATGGACGAAGTAATTACCAAGATGGTGGGGCGCAAGATAGAGCAGCTCTATAGCCGCCGCTACAACGCGCCCGGTAAACTTGTGCTGCAAACAAATGGTTTATGCGGCTTGCGGTTTCGGAATGTCAGCATTTCGGTACACGCGGGCGAGGTTGTTGCCCTTTCGGGGTTGATAGGGGCCGGACGCAGCGAACTGGCAAAAGCCCTGTTCGGGTATGACCCCATTGAAGCCGGATCGTATACATTATTTGGCGAAAAGGTAACGCGCGCTACTCCAAAAGAAAGTACGCGGCGGGGTATGGCCTTTTTACCCGAGGATCGCAAGGCGGAAGGGCTTATCCTGCAAATGCCTATCAAGAACAATATCGTTTCCGCCAGTTTAAAAAAGGTCTTCCCCAATTTTCTGCTCAACAACGCAAAGGAAACCCGTATAGGCGAGCATTACCGCAGGGAGATGCGTATTGCCACGCCGAACGTTGATAAAATCGTGCAGGAACTGTCCGGCGGCAACCAGCAGAAGGTCGTAATTTCCAAGTGGCTTGCCAGTGAGAGCAAATTCATTATCTTCGACGAACCAACCCGCGGCATCGACATTGGCGCTAAAGCGGAAATATATCAGTTGATTGACCGCCTTGCCGGTGAAGGGAGCGCCATTTTGATGATTTCTTCCGAACTGGGCGAGGTCGTGGGCATCAGCGACAGGGTGTATGTCATGCGGGAAGGCGAGGTAGTCGCGGAACTTAAACGTGACAAGCTCTCTCAGGAAGAACTGGTGTCCTGGGCGGTACGGGGAGCGGCAAAAAATGATTAAATTATTTTCACCGAAAAAAAGATTGCCGGTACCCGGCATTGTGTGGGGCATCATTTTTCTGATCATTTTCTTTAGCATTATAAGGCCCGCGAAATTCCCGACGCTTTATAACGCGCTTTTGATCTTGCGCCATTCTTCCGTACTCATTGTCGCGAGTATCGGTATGACCATGCTTATTCTGGTTTCACAAATTGATCTGTCGGTAGGATCGGTAATGTCTCTGGCCGGGGTAATCACGGCGGTCTGCGCGGAAAGCGGTATGCCCCTGGGAGTGAGCCTCGCGCTCAGTATTCTTGTGGGTATGCTGATTGGGGTCGTGAATGGAACCATGGTAGCCGTATTCCGTTTTGATTACTGGATAAGCACCTTCGCTACCATGGGAATCGCGGCCGGACTCGCGCTGGTAGTGGCGAATGGACAAACGATTACCGTTCGCAGCGATTTTTTTAACTGGCTGGGCAACGGCAAGGTGCTGGGGATTGATTTTCTGATACTTCTTGTGGCTGTCCTTGTTGCCGGCATGCTGTTTGTTCTGGGGAAAACCCGCTTTGGTTACAATATTTATTCCATCGGCGGGTCGGCGGAAACAGCGCGGCTTTCCGGCATCGACGTTACGAAAAACAGAATGTTTGTCTTTATAGGCAGCGGTTTTTTTTCCGCGGTAGCGGGGCTTATGCTCGCGGCTATGGGCAGTTCGGCGAGTCCCATAGCGGGGGCCGATTATTCTTTTGACGCGATTGCGGCTGTTATAATCGGCGGCACGAGTTTTGACGGCGGCAAGGGCGGCCTGGCGGGTACCGTATTGGGCGCTGTTTTGCTGCGGATTTTAACCCTTGGCTTGAATCTTATGGGCATTCCCCCTACATGGCAAAAAGCCATCATCGGAGTGGTCATTGTCGCCATCATTGTAAATGATGTTCTGGGCGAGCGCCGCCGGAAAACCAATGAGTCAAGGAGGGTGTATTCCAATGTCTAAACTTGCCTCAATTCTTGATAAGTATTCGCGTATCCTTTTGCTTTTTTTCATCATCGCGGGAATGAGTTTGCTGAAACCGGAGGCCTTTCTTACCTACGAAAACTTCTCCACCGTTATTTTTCAGCAAGCCCCGTTCACTATTCTGATGAGTTTTGGCATGACTCTGGCAATCATCACAAAAGGTATCGATAAAAGCATGGGCTCGATACTGGTGCTTACCAGTGTTCTGTGCGCCGCCTTTATCAAGCAGGAACAGTATATAATTGGGATCGCTCTTGCGCTGGCGCTCGGGATTCTCTGTGGTTTTCTGAACGGCATTCTCATTACCCGTGTGGGCGTCGCTCCCTTTATTGCCACCTACGGTATCGAGTATACGGCTTTGGGGCTGGCCTTTGTGTATACAGGCGGCCAGTACATTTATGACTTTCCTCCGGTTTTCCGCTCAATTGGTATTGGTACGGTTTTTGGTATTCCGAATCTCGCGCTTATCACATTCCTGATTTTCATCGTCCTGTATTTTCTGACACGGATGACCACCTTTGGCCGGCGGATGTATTCGGCGGGTTTTAACTTTAACGCAACCACCCTGTCGGGAATCAGCGCCAAAAATACCGTAACCCTTGTATATATCATAAACGGACTTCTGGCGGCTGTCGCGGGTATTTTGTATATGGCCCGCCTTAACGCGGCTGACCCCGGCATATCAGGCAACTTTACCCTCGACTCTATCGCCGCGACGCTTATCGGGGGAACCAGCTTCGGGGGCGGCAAAGGATCGGTTGCCGGTACGGTAATCGGATCTCTTATCATCGTTTTTATCCGCAACAGCATGAACATTATGGGGGTATCCACTACATGGCAGCAGACGGCGGTCGGCTTCATCATCGTTTTTTCCATTCTTCTTGAAGCCGCTACCCGGTATATTTCCAACAAAGCGAAAAGTCTTGGAATGGTTTCAATAGATGCGGGCTGACTTTCCGCTTCGCCTGACACAGTAACTATTTGCCGGAAACGGCAAATAAAAATACATAAGGAGTGATTATGAAAAAACACATTTCAATCATGGGGGTTCTGCTGGTTATGGTATGTCTTTTGGCTGCCTGCGGCGGCGGTACCGCTTCGTCTTCCGCCGGTTCCGCTTCCGGCGCCGCGGCGAGCGGAGCGAGTGGTAAGGAGGCCACGCTGATTCTTAAGAACCTCACGAATCCATTTTTTATTTCCGTTAAGGAAGGGGGCGAAGCGGCCGCGGCCAAATACGGCCTTAATCTTACCGTGCTTGCTCCGCTCAAGGCCGACAACAACGAAGAGCAGATGCAGATGGTGGAGCAGTCTATCGCGCGTCAAACCGACATCCTTGTTATAATACCCGCCGATACCAACGGCATTATCCCTGCTGTCGAAAAAGTGTTTGAGGCAAACATCCCTGTTGTCGATTTGAATACCAAAATCGGCGGCGACAAGGTAATGTGGAAAACATTTGTGGCAATCGAAAACTATGACGGCGGTTACATGGCCGTTAAGAAATTATGCGAGCTGATGGGCAGCGAGGGCGAGATTATAATTATTGAAGGCGTAGTGGGCGCGCAAACTTCCATAGACCGCGTAAAAGGAGCGCACGCGGCCATCGCCGAATTTCCCAAGATCAAGATTGTCGCGCAGCAGTCGGGCGAGTATAACCGGGCCAAGGGTATGGATGTTGTACAGAACCTTTTACAGGCGCATCCCAACGTGAAAGCTATCTTTTGTTGTAACGACGAAATGGCGCTTGGCGCCGTCGAAGCGGTTGAGGCTGCGGGCAAGAGGGGTAAAATCCTTATAGCGGGTATCGACGCGAACGCCGATGCAAAACAGGCAATTAAAGACGGAAAAATGACGCTTTCGCTTGACAGTCAGCCCTATATGCAGGGCTACAGCGCCGTGGAAGCGGCCGCGAAGATTCTCTCCGGCGAGAAAGTTGATGAACGTATTGTAACGGAGATGGCGGTGGTAACAAAAGAAACTCTCTAGCGGCAAGACATTTTAAACAACGGCGATACTCAAAGAGTATCGCTGGTTAAATAATCAGGAGAAAACAACAATGGAACAAAACAAATGGCTGTTTACGGAAAATCCCGCAATTATGTTTGAAAACACTTCTGTGGGACGCATTAAGAAAGCGGTGTGGGATATGAGCGAAGACGAAGTGAATCGCTGGATTTCCGAAGACCTTGAAATCCCCTCGCCCTCGGAGTTTGGCAAAACGGGCTGCTACATCCAGAATACGCCCCGGCATATTCAAAATGAAAAACGCTGCAAAAATGATGTGGTACTCGTGCCTATCGGGTGCAGCGAAAACCACGGCGACCACTGTCCCACAGGGCACGACACCTTTCAATGCATGATGCTTTTGGAAGGTCTGCGGCGCTATACGGCGAAACAGGGCTGCGAAGTTAATTTGGCCTTTCCGCCGCTTTTGTACGGCGGCCACCCTTATCATCACATCGGTATGCCGGGAACCATCATACTGCCGCAGGAAGCGCTGATGGAAACCATTATCGCCGCCATGCTGGGGCTGTGGGATGACGGTTACCGAAAAATTATTTTAATCAACAATCACGGTCATCTCTGGAATCTCGTTTTATCGATCCAGGAATTTTGCAAGCGCTATCAACTGCCCGGCATCTACCAGGTGTTTGACTGGCACCGTGCCACCCGCGAATTCTTTTATCCCAATAACGGCAAACCGCATTCCATGGAAACCAGTTTTGTCCATGCCGACGAAAGCGAAACCTCTTTGGGGCTTTTAATGTTTCCTGAGATGATCAAAATGGAATACGCCGTGGATACCAAGGGTACCCGCTACCTTTCCGAAGGCTGGTTTGATACTTCCGTAGAGGACTTCCGCCGTCCGCACCGCTGGGACGAAGGCGAAGGCCACGCGGCTATTGAGTTTTTTGGCACTCCCGAAGGGGTGGTTGGATCGCCCACGCTGGCAACCGCCGACAAAGCCAAGCGTCCCATTGCCGCCATTACCAAATTACTTGCGGGCTTGATTTCCGAAATTCTGGAAAAATATCCCGCCGGTAAAGTGCCTCCCTGTGAGGGCATGACTTTCCGCAGCGAAGCGGAAATGGCGCCCTACCTGAAGGAGCCGCAGAGCAAGGGCTGGAAAAGCGTGTACAGTCTTCCCCGGATTGGTCCGGTTGAAGGCCTGTAAATACTATATTAAGGAGATATACCATGTTTCAATATGCTTTGTGCGCCTCCCCCGGCGCCGCGCTGCATGAGCCGGTTTTGTTTCGCGAAGATTTTGACAAACTTTTTCCGAAGGCAAAGGAGTTGGGATTCGGCGGCGTTGAGATCCATCTGCGGGACGCCGCGGATGCGGACGCGGACATGCTGGAAAAATTAAGCCGCGCGTCCGGTGTTAAAGTGGCGGCCATTGCTACGGGGCTCGCAAAGCGTATTGATGGTCTTACCCTGATAGACACGGACGAGGCCGGACGCCGCCGGGCCATTCAAAGGCTGAAAGGCCATATTGACCTCGCGGCCCGCTTCGGCTGTCCGGTTATCATCGGCAGTATGCGCGGAAATCTGCCGTCCGGGGACGCCGCCAGTGAGGCTTACCGTTTACTGGCGGCGTCCATCCGGGAACTGGCGGATTACACAGGCAGCAAAAATTGCTCCATCGCTTTTGAGGCGATTAACCGCTACGAAAACAACTACCTGAACACAGCCGCCGAAACCGCGGCGTTCCTGAAAGAGGTGAACAGCGAAAAAGTCGGTATGATGCTCGACGCCTTCCACATGAACATGGAAGAAACCGACATGCACGCCGCTTTGTGGGAACACCGGGACAAGCTCCTTCACGTTCATCTTGCCGATAACACCCGTCTTTTTCCGGGCAGCGGCAGCCTTGATTTTAAGGCCCTCCTGCGGACATTGCGGCAGTGCGGATACGGCGGCTGGCTAAGTATGGAATATCTCCCCCTCCCGGACGAAGAAACCGCCGCCCTCTGGGGAATTGAATATATGAAAGGGATAGAGAAAATGGGTTAAGCGGGTTCTAACCGGTAAGCGGAAAACATTCTCACAAGAGTCAGTTTCAAAATGAAAACAGGATTGCCAGGCGGGCCGCCTATGATTACCGGCCCCTGAAAGGGCCTATCGCGCCGAAGACAGCTGCAAACCGCCGAAGTCTACATCAAAGGTGTTTTCCTCATCGGAAACAAAGTAATCCGGGTATTTCTCTCTCATTAAAGGTTCTTCCGAAGAAATCTTATGCAGGTGACCGCTCAGGATGCAGCGCGCGGCCGGAATATCTTTCTTTGCCAGGGCGCGGACAAGCTTTTTATGCTGCCCCACCACATTCCGGGCTATATCGTTCAGCCAGATGGATAAAAGCCGCGCCCGGTGATAATGGCCGCTCATAGAGTTCAGGACTGTCCAGCAAATCTCCTGACCCGCCGCCTCGAAAAACGTCCGGTGAAGGCTGTCATCATATTCAATAAAACGTACATATTCCTTTGCCGCGGCGGCGCTTTCCTGCATTTCAATGAAGCGCGCGATATCCTCAAAATGCTTTGGCCGGCACAAGGCTGCAAAAGGCTCCAGGATAGCCATTTCGAGGCTTTCCCTCAGAAAAAACTCCTGTTTTATGCGTTCAAAATCGATGCGGGTTACAAGAGTTTCCCGCTGGGGAATGACCTTTAAAAGCCCCTCTTTTGACAGATGAATAAAGGTCTCGCGCACCGGAGTACGGCTTACCCCGTAGCGCAGGGAAATTTCCTTTTCACTGATCGCGGTTCCCGGCGCCAGGTTCAGATTAAGAATGCTTTTGCGCAAAGCGCCGTAGACAGAGTCCTGCACGCTGCCGCGGCCCCCGGCGGTTTCCGTTTTTGCCATCATTGCCTTCTATAAAATAAAAATAACTAATCCACGTAACATGCTGATATGGTAGTATGCGCGTGATGGTTTGTCAACAGAATTGTTAACGTAAAACACAAAAATTATTAGAGTTGTTCAGGAACTTTAGTTTCTGGACAACTCTATTCACCGTCATAATTTATCAGGGTGCGCACGGAAAACCCCGTCAGAGCCTCCCCATACTTCAGAAAAGGCAGACCCACGACCGCGGAAACTCCCGCGACCTCGGATCCATGCTCGCGAAAAATACCCGCCGCGGCGCTCAAAGTCCCCCCCGTGGCAATAAGATCATCAATAAGCAAAACCCTGCGGGGCTGCTGCAAATCAGATGTGTGGATCTCAATGCTGTCCGCCCCGTATTCAAGGCTAAAAGTCCGCGAAACCGTTTGACCGGGCAGCTTTCCCTTCTTGCGGACAAGGATAAGCGGCAGGCCGCAGCGCTCCGCCACAGGAGAAGCAAAGACAAAGCCCCTCGCCTCAATGCCCGCAATCGCCGTCGCGCCGGATTCCCGCGTCTGCTCGGAAAGCTCGTCAATACAATAGCGGAAAGCCTCCGGCGTCGCCAGAATACCCGTAATATCGTAGAAGAGAATACCCGGCTTGGGAAAATCCGGCACTTTGCGTATGGCCCAATCAAGATTATACGAACCCATATTGCCCATGATAGCACGATCCGCTGGAATGGACAAGGCAGCCAGCGCAACCGCGTTTACTTTTTTCCGGTTATCATAGCGCATTTTTTGCGGCGAAGCCGCAAAAAACCGGGCTTTCCGCTCCAATTCCTCGGTCTTGCTTCGCAAGTCCTGCGGGATTTCCGCTGCAATCCCTTGCGCCCCACGGCCCGCCCGGCAGCCTGCCGGGCGCTATTGTTAATCTCTCAGTGATACCATGTATCTTATTTTTTAAGCTGCTGCGCGGCTTCTTCTACGTATTTCGTTTGAACCCACGCCTCGAAATTGACCTTGCCGTTGGAAAGCCCGGCGTCAAGCAAAAACTGTTCTTCGTCCTTAAACGATTGTATCATTTGCGGTGTGATACGGGTATCCTGAAAAAATTCGCCGTCGGTGTAGAGTTTTCGGATGGCGTTGACATCCTGGCCCGTACCCTGGGCGAAAGCCTTTACCGTTTCCTCAAAATGCGTATCAACCCAGGCCGCAAGTTCAAGGTCCGCTTTCAGCAGGCGCGCTGTGAGTTCGGGATTCTCGCGCACGAATTTGCCGTTGGCGGAAATAACATTGGGAACAACCCATTCGGGGTGTTCTTTTTTTCTGCCGTCCAGTATCAGGCGTATCGCGCCGCTTTGTTCAAGGGTTATAAGCGTAGAAGTGGTTTCCACAAGAGCGTCTATGTCTCCCCGTAAAAGCGCCGGGCCGGAGGCCTCGAAATTCAGGTTAAGGCTTTCAATGTCATTCAGGGTAAGGCCGTTTTCTTTCAGCGCCCTGGTCAACTGGTTGTGCCGCATGGTTCCGGTAAGATAGGCAACCTTTTTACCTTTCAGATCGGCGACAGACTGTATAGGGGAATCAGCCGCGACAGCAATGCTTTGAAGGGAGTTCTGCACATCAAAACTGGAAACCCCTATCAGGTAAACATCCGCGCCGGTGGCCGCAACCCGCAAAGCCGGGTCAACGCCGGTATAAACAATATCAACGCCTCCCGTAGCCAGTGTCGTAACCGCTTCCGAACCGCCGCCGGTAAACGGGAAAAACTCAACTTTAATTCCATCCGCGCCGAATTCTTTCTCCAAAATACCCAACTGTTCAAACAGGACAAACTTTAAATGCCCCGGCGCCGTACTGCCAATGCGGATAATATCCGTATTTCTGCCCGCCTTTTTACCTTCGCAGCCGGAAATGAACACGAGCGCGAATAAAACCATGAGTATTACCCCAAACCGAAATCTCGTTTTTACAGAATTGTGAAAAATCATATCAAACTCCTTGCAATTATTTATTTATGAAAGCATTTCTATGAACGCTTCCACTCTGTTCTGTGTTTGTTCGTTACCGTCTAAAAACCCAAGTTCGGCGACCTGCAAATTAATGGTAGGAACGCCGCTTTCTTTTTTTACGATGTCGGCAATCATTCTTGATACCGCCGACTGATAATTGCAGCCCCAGTTATAACCGCAAATCACCCCGTCCGCCCTGGTCTTTTTTACCAGATCAATTATGTACTGCGCTCTTTGTTCTGTGGGCAATTCATAATCATAGGCAAGAATGGTTTTCGCGATTTCCTCATAGGGGTCGCCTTCTTCTCCCACATCAGCGTAGATTTTGCTTAAATGGTCGTCCGTACCGACGAGTACAGCGCCTTTCTCCTCGGCAAAATCAAACCAAAAACCGAAACAGGAACCTACGGTAAGAATACGAACAGGCTTTTCCGGAATGCCCGCGGCGCGTACGCCGTTTTTTACCCGCTGGATAACCTCCTCGTGCGCCTGTTCCAGATATTCAAGGCAGGCAAGCGAATCGCCGCGGTCAAAACGGCCCGACGTAATAATACTGAAAATATCCGAGCCGGTTACCGGAATCTCTTCGGCGTTCCATATCGCTTCCATAGTTTCGCGGGCAAGGCGGCGTCCGCGGTTCTCGCGCTTGATTTCTTTCCAAAGGTCTTCCTCTCTTACGCTCGCGCCCCGGAGGCCGCCGAGTTTTTTCACCAAATCGCGTATCAGTTCGGCCATGTAAGTAACCGTCCATTCGCCGTCACGCGTAACGGGAAAATCGACAAAATGGAGCATGGTATTTTTCAGCTTGGTACGATACGCCTCAAGGATATAGGAATAATCGGTACAGCGCAGACACAGATACGGAGCAACCATATCAACCGGTACCGCGCTCTGATGAATGGCCTCGATTGAACCGATGGGGTTATTGCAGCACTCAATCGAAATCGCCTGCCGTCCGTCTTCCATTATTTTCATGGCTCTGCGGTTTGCGTCTTTTATATCAAGCCCCTCTTTCGCATCGCGCGCCATTGCCCGCAGGGGGCCGGGAACAATGGGAATAGCCCCGGCGGCAAAATACGGGTCAACCGTCTGCCCGCCTTCCACATGGACAATGGGGATTCCGTTTTCATGCGCCTTGATTAATCTGTCCCGCAAAGTCAAATTCAGATACCCGTATTTTATGCCGCTGAAGAACCGCACATCGCGCGACATGCGGCTCTGGTTATTCCGTTCCTTGTTATAGGCATAGGGAAAACGCCGCGGCCCTTCAACCGTCATAAAATCCCATATCTGCGCCGAATCAACATAACTGCCGTCCGTAAAATGTAACCCCGGCGTTTTCAGGAAATCTTCCTTAATTTCTTCGGGATAGTAAAACCGGTTTATTGCCTCAGTTTTGATTAATGTTTGAACACTCATTTATTTCTCCTTAGTTTTTTATTTCTTCGTTTTGGATTTTCCATGATGTAGCTCTTCTTTCTATCCAGACAAGAAAATAGTTTAAAACCAAACCCAGAAAGCACAGCACAATGATTCCCGCGTACATATCGGGGAAATGATAAATAAGCTGTGAATACTGCACAAAATAGCCTACCCCCGATTTCGCGGCAATCATTTCGGCGCCGATTACAGCCATCATGGCGGATCTTCCCCCAAGGCGCATTCCCGCAACTACGGAAGGAAAACTGGCGGGCATAATGATTTTCCAGAAAAGGTCTTTTTTTGATGTCCTCATGGACACGGCGGCGCGGATAAGCATGGGGTCAACATTTTTTACCCCGCTGATTGTATTGATAAGCATATGCCAGACTGAGGCGTAAAAAGTCAGGCCGATTTTTGATATTTCCCCGATGCCGAAAAGCATGATAAAAACCGGCAAAAGGGCAAACTGCGACACATTCCTCAGTGTTTGAACCAAAAGATCCGCCGCCCGTTCAAATTTTCTGGAATAGCCCATAAGAAAACCCAGCGGCCCCGCTGCCAGTACGGCAAGCAGGAATCCCGCCATAGCCCGAAAAAGGCTGCTCCCGATATGCTTTAAAAGGGTTCCGCTGTGAATCAAAGCGCCCAGGGCCAAAAGAACCTCTGAAAACGGCGGAAAAAATATCGGATTTAAAACGCCGATTCTTGGCAGAATCTCCCACAGCAGACAGAAAAAGAATATCAGCGGAACGCCGGAAAAGAAATTCCTGTATCGCGCCAGAAAAGCGGCGGGATTCAGTCTCGTTTTCCTGAACGCCCCGGCACGCCAAGAACAAAAATACGCGCCCATTTTTTTCATTGAACCTCCTACAGCTGGCTGGACAAGGCGGATTTCTCCATATTGTCCTGGGTTTTATAAACCTCGTCCTTCAAAATGTCCCACACCCTTTGACGGTATCCCGCGAATTTCGTGCTGCTCCTCGTGTAATCATTTCTGGGCCGCGGGATATTGATACTCACTATTTCCTTTACCTTGCCCGGCCGTGAAGTCATTATGACAACGCGGTCGGCAAGGAATACCGCCTCCTCAATACTGTGGGTTACGAAGACGACTGTATTGTGTATTCCTTCCCATATCCGCAAAAGCTCAACCTGCAAAAGTTCCCGTGTCTGGTTATCCAAAGCGGCGAAAGGCTCATCCATCAGAAGGACTTCCGGATTTATGGCAAGCGCCCGGGCAATGGCAATACGCTGCTGCATACCGCCGGAAAGCTGGTTGGGCCGCCATTTTTCAAAACTGGTCAGTCCTATAAGCCGCAGCAGGTCTCTGGCTTTTTTTTGCCGTTCGGCGGCGTTTACTCCCCGGATTTCCAGCGGATACTCAATATTGGAAAGCGCGGTGCGCCAGGGGAACAAAGCGTACTGCTGGAACACATAGCCAAGCTGTTCATTTGGTTCAGTTACCTCATTCCCGTCTATGGTTACGCTGCCGTCTGTTTTATGCGCAAGACCTCCAAGAATATTCAGGAACACGGATTTCCCGCAGCCGCTGGGGCCGACGATAACAAGAAATTCGCCGGCATTTACCTGAAGATTAAAATCCTTGAGAACCTGCAATTCGGCTGTTTCCGTTCCGTCACTGCTGATTCGCTGCTTGCCGGAAAGAACAAAGCGTTTCTGAACATCGGCAGCCACTATCTTCATATACCCGCTCCGATGAAGCCGCTCGCGATCTTCCGCCGCGATTTGAGGGATTCAACAAAGGCCTCAAGCCGTGTCCTGATTGCCTCAATATCTGATTTCGCGTATTCGGTGTGAATTTCGAGAAAAGGAATATTGAGTTCTTTTAATACGCTTTTTGTTTCCGCGGCTTTAAAGGTAAAACAGTCGCAGTAGCGCAGGGTATGAAAAAGAACTCCATCCGCCTTATAGTCTTTTATTAACTGTTTGATGTCTTTCAGGCGTTTATCCTGCTCAATATCCAGAACAGGCAAAGAGCCGTGCGGATGGCGCTCAATATACGCATCCGCTATGCCTTCGACGCTTGTTTCTTTTACATCGGTGTCCAGATACGGGGCAAATCCCGACCACAGGTCGTCAATAACCACGCGGCCGCCCGATTCTTCCGCAAGATCAAGAACTTTTCTGTCTCCAGGCGGAATAACGCTGCCGGATACAAGAATCCTGGGAGCATCCGGGCTGACCTTCGGATTAACCGGCGCGGTTTCGATTTCCGCAAGCAATTCCTGCAGAAGCCTCAGGTACACATCTTTATCAAGATAGTAGGCGGCCTGCACAACATCATACACTTCATGCCAGGTTATGGGCGTCTCCTGCCCGGCCTGTATCCGGTAGAGTGCGCGGATAGCGGCGCGGATAGCGGTGTACACATCAACAGCATACTTTAGGGATTCCGCGGTTATTTTTTTGCCGGAAATTTTTTCCAGCTTTGCGGCAAAGGCGGCTGTTTCTTTTCTGAAATACTGTTTTCCCGCGGCAGTCTGAAAGTTATAGGGAACGCCTATGATTTCCGTTTTGAGCTTAAAATAATAGTTGATAAGCTCATAAACGCGGTACAACTGTTTACAGGTAACATCGATAAAAACCGCGTCAGTGTTTTTTATATACGCGTCGGTCCCCTCGGCAAACTGGCCGGTGATCTGGCGGGTGAACACGCAATTCATCATTGATATATACCGCCCGCCTGTTTCTACAAGACGGTTATCACCCCCATTGCCAAGATGAACAGGAATCAAACCCGCCGCGTATATGAGTTCTTCGGGCACATTGTAATTGAGCCAGCCCGCCACCTTTTTTCCCTCAGCGCGGGCTTTCTCCAGTTCCGCGGGACGGCTTGCCAGCGCTTCCTGTATTTTATTCAGGGTTTGCAGACTCATAAAATCCTCCACATGCAGATCAGACCACTGCTTTAATTTTTTTATTTGCCCAGGCTTCCTGAGCCAGAATTGCCGCCCCTATGGCGCCGGCAAGCTGAGGATCGCCTTCGGGCTGCGCCAGCGTAATCTCCATCACGTCTTCCAGCGCCTTGCGCATGCCAACGTTCTTGGCGACCCCGCCGGAAAAAAACACATCGCTTTCTATGCCCACCCGTGAAAAAAGGCCGTGAATACGGTTGGCAATGGCATGATGAATACCCACGATAATATTTTCCGGCCTTTCTCCCCTGGCAATCAACGAAATTGTTTCCGACTCCGCAAAAACCGTGCAGGTACTGCTTACCGGCAATACTTCTGTCGCGTTCAGGGAAAGTTCGCCTAATTCCTCAATTTGAACCTTCATAACATTCGCCATGACCTCAAGGAACCTGCCTGTTCCGGCCGCGCATTTATCATTCATCGCAAAATCCGTTACGTTTCCTTCTTCGTCGAGCCGTATGGCCTTACAGTCCTGCCCGCCCATATCAATAATTGTTCTGGTTTTGGGGTGAAGAAAGTGAGCCCCCCTGGCGTGACATGTGATTTCTGTAACGGTTTTATCCGCGTAGGGAGCGGAAATCCGCCCATAACCTGTTCCAACGATGAATTTCAGGTCCTCACGCCTGCGTCCGGCGTCCCCCAGAGCGGCGTTCAGGGCATCCAGGCCGCTTTCTTCCGATTTTAGTCCTGTCCGCAGAATTGAGCTGCCTATAATTTTACCATTTTCAAAAATTACCGATTTGCTCCCCAGTGATCCGACATCGACACCCGCGAAAGCGCCTGATTCTGACATAAATCCTCCTAATAGCATTGCATTAATATTAATAGTATTCATACTATATTACTATGATTAAATATGTCAAGGGGTGCAACTTCTTTTTCCGTGCAAAATTACCGGAAGCCCTTGGGCCGCGCCAGGGATTGCAGCATGCCCAAACAAACGCACGTGCAAGCGTGTTGTGGAATACCATGCAGCAGGGCAAGAGGCCCTAAAAAACCCTTGGCGTGTATAAAAGGCTAAAGGGCCGAAATCCTTTTGGCGCAGCCAAAAGATTGAAGCGGAAAGCCCGGCTTTTTGCTTCGCAAAAAAGGCGCACGGAAAAAGAAGTTGCACCCAGATGTCAAGAGAGGAACTCAATAAAATGCAGCCCAGGAACCATAGTGAAAAAATATCCCTGATGACCACAGCGCCGGTAGAAAGGCTTGTCTGTCAATTAGCCCTGCCCAGCATCCTCAACCTGCTCATTACAGCGTTTTACAATATGGCCGATACCTATTTCGTCAGTTCACTGGGGACCAGCGCGGTGGCTTCGGTGGGAATCGCCTTTCCCCTCATGGCGGTCATTCACTCAATCGGCCTGCTTTTTGGTCAGGGGTCGGGGAATTATATCGCATGGATGCTTGGAGAGCATAACGTAGATAAGGCCCTCAGAATGGCGGCGACAGGATTTTTCACAGCCGTTCTGCTAACGGCGGCGGTATCAGGCGTATGCCTTTTGAATACGGCAGCTCTGTCCGTCATACTTGGAGCGACTCCAACCATAGCGCCTTACGCCAGGGAATATACGGGAATCATTCTCATCGGCGCGCCCATGATGGCGGGATCCGTCGCGTTGAACGCCCAACTCCGCTTTCAGGGAAGCCCCACGTACGCCGTGCTGGGCATGATAAGCGGGGCGGTACTGAATCTTTTTCTGGATCCTCTTTTTATTTTCGTTTTCAACATGGGCATACAGGGAGCGGCGATAGCCACCATTCTGGGGCAAATCATAAGCTGCGCGATTCTGCTGTATGGCTGTTCACGAAAAGGAAACATCGGCATACGCTTAAAATATTTTTCTCCCGGCATGTTCAACTACAGGGAAATATTCAAAGGCGGGATTCCGCCCTTTTTACGGCAGATGACGGGTTTCCTGTCAACTTTAGTAGTAAACCGGTTCGCGGGAGACTTTGGAGACGCGGCAATCGCGGCGGTATCCATTGTCAACAGGATTTTTATGTTCGCAAGTTCCGCCATGATAGGCTTCGGGCAGGGTTTTCAGCCCGTATGCGGTATAAATTACGGCGCAAAACAGTACGCGCGGGTAAAGCGGGCTTTTTGGTTTTGCGTTAAAACATCCACGGCGGGCCTGCTTATTATCGCGGCGCTTTTAATCATCTTCGCTCCGCGGATAATCCCCCTCTTCCGCAGGGACGACCCCGAGGTAATCCGTATCGGCATCCTCACCCTGCGATTTCACAGCTTGAGCCTGCCCCTTACCGCGTGGATCGTCATCAGCGGTTTTTTTACCCAAAACACCGGCAACCCCTTCCCGTCGAGCCTCATCAACACCGCGCGGCAGGGACTTTTTCTTATTCCCGCGGTGATGATTTTTACCGGCCTTTTCGGTTTTTTCGGCATACCTCTCAGCCTGCCTTTTTCGGACGCCGCGGCATTTTTCTTTACTATACCCCTGGCCGCCAAGGTGTTGAAGAAAATGAATAGCCAAGATAATAAATAATAGAGCTGGTTCCAAAATGAAAACCGTAATTATTCGTGCGCATTTTTTGCGGCAAAGCCGCAAAAAAACGGGCTTTCCGCTCCAATCTTTTGGCTGCGCCAAAAGGATTTCGGCCTGTAGCCTTTATATACGCTAAGAGTTTTTTAGGGCCTCTTGCCCATGTTGCATTTGTACTATCACACGCTCACGCGTGCGTTTGCCTGGGCATGGCCCTTCGACCTTTGTATACGGCAAGGGTTTTATAGGGCCTCGTTCTGGCGCAACCACGGAATAGAAAAATGCTGCATTTTTCTATTCCGCCTTGACTGACGCCTTGTTATCATAAACACGCTCGCGCGTGCGGTTGCCGGGGCATGCTGCAATCCCTGGCGCGGCCCAAGGGCTTCCAGTGATTTTACACGGAAAAAATTGGCGCCCCCGGGATTTTCACGGTTTTGGAACCAGCGTGTCTATCCGCACGGGAATGAATTTGATTTCCTTCTCGTCCTTCTCGGCTTTGATATAGCTTAAGGGCCCGCGGCCTCCCAAAAGACTAAGCGCCGCGGCCTCAAACAGTTTGCCGCCGCCATCGCTTAACACGAAGCCGTCGCCGTTAAGGCCGAATGCGCGGTAACAATACTGCGCCCTGTGCCGAGCCTCAGAAAAACAGCAATTTATGATTTTGTACTCCCGCGGAAGCTCCTCGACAATTTGCAGCAAGTCCCCGCACCATTCTCCGGCGAGGCCTTCGGTTGAATCAGCCGAAACGCCGTCAAACAAAGCTATTTGAGTACCGCCTCCTGTTTCCGTCAATACAGGCACCGTGTCTATCGCCATATCTTCGCCGTCCTTACTTAAGAATTTTGACTGCCTGTGGTAGTCCGCCAGATCTACCGCCAGTTTTTTTGTGTGGTTCAGAAGGCAGCCGCTGTATGTGACAGAGCGGGTGTTCTCCCAGTCAAAATATCTGCTTGCTTCGTCCCACACATCTATCCTTTTCCACAGTTTACTGTTGGCGCCTATAAACTTTACTTTGTCATAATAGCTTTTATTCAGGATGTCGGTATTGCTAATCTCGAAGTCTTCATAATTTGTATATGCGGATATGCCGAGCAAATCTTCGGTCCTTGAAAACTTCTCAAGGTTATCGTCTGTGACTACGTAATGCCCGCCCCACATAACGCGGTACGGTTTTTTGCGCAGCAGGTAGTGCATTGAAAAAACCGCGCCGCTGTGCGCATAACAGTTTGCGTGAAATTTATCGGCCTCAATTACGCAACAGATTCTGGTTTCTGTGTCATACGCGCAAGCATAGAAAATTTGTCCCATACGGCCTCCCCCGGCTCGATAAGTTTTCATATCATTATCGGGTTTGCCTGTCAACAGGCAAGAGGGGGGTTGGCAGGGCAACAGCACTTACCACCACTATAAAGAATTAAGTTGCGCGAAGCGAAAAAGACCGTGGGGCGCAAAGGATTGAAGGGGCGCGAGCGACCGTATTGTGCAAAGACGCTTACAAAATTGCTTTGCAATTTTTCAGGTCTGCTTTTACGGCCTGGTAGGCTGCGGCTTCGCCGCAAAAAATGCGCACGAATGATTAGGGTTTTCATTTTGGAACCGGCTCAAGGATAAGTTCTCAACAAGGCACTCTTCAGCCGGCAATCAGTGTACCTGTAAAGGGTTTATCCGTCAGAATTTTTCTTAAATTATCCAGGTCTTTCCCCGCGGCTACAATAACCTGCATTTTCAGATCCGCCGCCTTCCGCGCGGCAACGGGGTCAAAGGGGGCGTTTTTTCCCGGCGTCCATTCATCGCCGACAACTTCAAGGAATTCCCGCCAGCTCAGCCTGTCCAGGGGTTTTGCCGCGGGGTCTTTTTTCGGGTCCGCGGTGTATACTTTGTTAATATTGGAAAGGTTGATAACCGTGTCCGCCCCGAATTTTTCAGCCAGAAAAACCGCGTCGTAGTCTGAAGAAAAACCCGGCTTCCACCCCGCCGCAATCAGAACCCGTCCTGTGAAAGGAGCGTTCCGCGGATCTATAGCAAGGGGGTCCCGGCATTCAGCAGGAAAAAGCCCCCGGACAAGCTCGCCGTTAAGCCGTGTGGCCGCTATTCCTATCCAGTCCTGGGCCTCGTTCTCCGGCTTATCGGCGATTTCCCGATACGCGCCCTGATAAGCCCTCGCGGGCCCGCCGCCGCCTATTACCAGAATCAGCTTTCGCCCCGCGTCCTCCGCCAGATATTCGCGCACAAGCAGACAAAAGTCCTTCAGGTAAGCGGTATCAACCGCCTCCGGCGCGACAATGGAACCTCCGAGAGATATAACCTTCATGAAAAAAGTATACCGGATTTT
>JAISQU010000080.1 GCA_031274005.1 Spirochaetales bacterium | reverse complement strand
GCCGTGTGCTTGCAAAATAGGGCAAAACGGCCCGGCGTATACGAAAACCCTGCCGTTATATTCCGGCAACCTGCCTTTAGGCAGGCTGTACGCCGGCTTTTCGCTCCAATCTTTTGGCTACGCCAAAAGGATTTCCGCTTCAATCCCTTGCGCGCCCGGGGGGAGGGAGCAAGAGATTAAACAGGCTCTAAATCCGTACTTCGCATGAGCTCCGGATTATTTTTTGACCCGGCTTATGATTGCGCCGCCCAGCATAAGGAGGCCTCCGGATATTTCACGGACGGAAAAGCGTTCGCCCAGAATCAGAAAACCGCCGGCCGCCGCGAACAGGCCCGCAAGGCTGAGGATAATCGAAGCGTGGGTGGGATGGGCCTTTCTGAGGGCCGCGATTTGCAGGGAGTAGGCTATTCCCACGGAGAAGACGCCGCCGTACACAATGGGCAGCCACGCGGACAGGACGGCCTCTGTGTTCCAAAGCTCGCCGAACAGGGCGGCCATGCTGCTTGCGGCGGCGCAGACCGCGTACTGTATAAACGAAAACACTATGGGATCAAAACGCGCCGAGGTCTTTGCGACCAGAAGAGTATGTCCGGCGAAAAACAGGGAAGAAAGCAGAACAAGCAGGTCTCCCTTGTTTATAGAAAAACTTTCCTGAATACTGAGCAGGTACAAACCTGAAATAGCCAGCAGCGCTCCGGCCCAGCCCGCGGCGCTGCTTTTTGTGCCCAGAAAAATCCCGAAAACAGGTACCAGAACAACGTACAAACAGGTTATGAATCCCGCTTTTCCGGCTGTCGTAAAGACGACTCCCATCTGCTGAAAAGCGCAGGCGGCGCAGAGCAGAAGACCGGCAATGATTCCCCACACGAGAAGCGCCCGGCGGTTTGGCGGCGCTTGCGCAGGTTCATTCTTCGTCCGCCCGCGAAGCGACAGGAACAAAACCGGCAGCAGGGAAACAAGACCCAGGGTAAAACGGACGCCGTTATAGGTAAGGGGGCCGATAAGCCGCATACCGGCCCTCTGTGCGACAAAGGCAAAACCCCAGATGGCGGCCGTGATGAGAAGCAGAAGGTCGTTCTTCACATATTCGTCCCGGCGGAGCCGCCGAAGAGCGGCGGGAGCACGGCGGCTTTGAATATGCGCCCTGAAAGCCTGCGGCCCATGCCGCCGCAAATCCGCGGCATATTACTCAGCGCGAACGCCAGGGGGAGTACCAGCGCCTGCACAGACCCGTTGCGTTGATAAAACACAGGCAGGGCCTTCATAAGTACGGTGAGGGCGCAGGCGATAAACACATACGTCCACAGGATACGAAGAGCCTTCTCCGCCAGGGAGCAGCCGCCGCGCCCGCCCTGTTCTGTTTTAGGTTTGCGCACAGCCGCGATTATGCCCAGAGGAACCGCCGCCAGAAGCAGGGGATTGATAAAAAGGAGGTTGTAGTTTTGCCTGATATAATCGTTATTCAAAAAAAATCTTCCGAAAAACAGTACGCAGCCGGCGGCCCCAAGTATGAGTCCCGCAAGACTCTGGCTTATGCCCCAGGTGATTCCGCCGGCGCGGGGAAATTTTTTCCGCGCGCCGGCGATAAGTGCAAACAAAACCGCCGCAAATACGCCTGAAACAAGGCTGGGAAGAAACCGGCTTAGAGGCGCCTGCAAAATGGGATTACGGGTCTTTGTCGAGTTGAGAATTTGTACCGACGAGACCAGTTTGCGTTCGGCGCCGGAATTATCGGTAAACCGGAAGCCATCGATGTTACGCGCGATCTCCACGGGCAGAAACATTTCATCCCACAGGGTGAGAGGCCCATCCAGGCTCTGACCCATCAGAAAATCCAGAAACCAATCAGAAAAGGGGCTGTGCCAGGTAAAGCGCCGCGCCTGCTGCCTCAGGGAAAAACGCCCTGCAGCCGCGTTTGCCCAAGCCTTCAACTGGCCGCCTGTCCCCATATCAATAATATCACGGATGCCGGTGGAACAGTTATTGCGGAACTCGTGATAATCGTAATAACAGTTTTCCGGCAGCACTTTGTTTTCCGCGTACGTTAGAATGGCTTCTTTACCCGCCGTGTCCAGATTGAGTGTATACACAATAATATCGCGGTCTTCGTCCAGATACTCTTTAAGGTCATAAGGACCGGCCCTGCATTTATAGCGCACGCGGTCATTGACAAAATCATGTAAAAAATTATCCGAAGGGTAGGAAAAAATACCCCAGTCGAAAACGCGCGAAGAATTCCAGCGCGTATTTTCCACGATAAGAGCGGCGTGCCCCCACCAGACAAAAATCTTATCACTTGGCCCGAATACCGCCATCTTGAATGTCAGGTCCGCATAATTCTGAGCCCGCAAAGACAAAGCGCACAGAAGCAGCAGAAAAACGAAGCCATACCTTTTCATAAAGGCATTATACAGCTTTTTGCCCCAGGGGCAAGACCCAGCCGACATGCGGTTCGCATAGGCGAACCGCATGTCGGCGCCGGAAATTTGCGGTGAGAGTCACCAGTGCCCTATATACGGAAAAACAAAACTCCTGGTTAAAACGCAATCGCGAAGCGATTGCCCTTTCGGGCTATCTCCCTTCCGCAATTTCCGTGATGGCGCCCCCGCCGCAAGACGGGCGGAAATTGCGGTGAAGGTCACCATGTACTTCAGGCGTGTCACCAAAGCTCCTGAATGTAAAGGCAATTGCGCAGCAATTGCCGTGCCGGTTATGCCCCGTCCGCACATTTCCGTGATAGCGCCCCCGCCGCAAGGCGGGCGGAAATTGCGGTGAGAGTCACCAGTGCGCTTCAGGCTTGTTCACACAAGCTCCTGGTTAAAACGCAATCGCGAAGCGATTGCCCTTTCGGGCTATCTCCCTTCCGCAATTTCCGTGATGGTGCCCCCGCCGCAAGGCGGGTGGAAATTACGGTGAGAGTCACCAGTGCCCTATATACGGAAAAACAAAACTCCTGGTTAAAACGCAATTGCGAAGCAATTGCCGTGATGGTTATGCCGCTTCCGCAATTTCCGTGCGTGGCTGTCGTCGGGAACCGGCGGTGGACTCAGGCAAACTCCACCCGGAAACCGGCAAACTCCTTTTCGAATTCTTTCTGCAGATCCCGTTCCACGCCCTGGCGGAGCATATCGCCAACCAGCCCCGCGCAGATGCATGCGCGGCTGTCGCCGGGGCCTTCCATTTCGACGCGGATTTTACGCTCCGTGTCGCTGCAGGTAATTTTGCGCACCAGGCCCAGTTCGTTGACGGGCAGCAGGCTGCTTTGCTCCTTTACGCGGCCAAGAATGTCGTCAATCTTTTTCTGCATTTCCGGATTCATCAGTATATCCTCCTTTAACAAAAAACGGTTTTAACTCCGGCAGATACGATTTAAGCAGTTCGCCCAGTTTCTGCCAGACAGGTTTTACATACAGAAAAAAGTTCTTGTTCTCGTCGTAACAGCAAAAATGCAAAAGTAGTTCCGGATGTTCCAGTTTGAATAGCAAGCGCCGGAGACTTTCCTCTATACCCTTACCCTTCCATAATAAAACATACCGCTTTCCGTTGCAATCGGCATCATCGCGCTGGAGACTGTCAATCCCGATAATCATGCGCGCCGCGCGGGAAAAGTAAGACCGCGCGATAATGTGCCCCTCGCCCGCGAGCTTGCCATCGGTATAAAGCTGGAGGTAGTAGCGGTCATGGCGGGTAAAAAAAAGAAAGGATATGGGTATGAAAAAAAACGAATGCCGCGGCAAAAGGGTAAAAGTCCCCTTTGCCTCGCGGAAAGGCTGGTCATGCGAATCGCCCTTTTTCCGCATTTTATAGACAAAGTTATAGCCGATAACCCCGCCGAAATTGACGTATTCGGTATCGACGGGCCTCAGGGCGTCCTCGGCCTCGCGGCTTATCCAGCCGGAAATCCAGCGGTTCTTTTTTCTTCCCCGGTAATATACAAGGGTTGTAAGGAGGGCCACGCCGACAAGGGGAACAATAAGAGCCGTGTCATTCATCTTTTACTCCGCCGCTTTAAGATCATTTTTTACTCCTTCCACATCGATGACGGAAAGGTCCGAAACCGCCCTAACTCCTTCCGTAAGAAGCGGGGACATAAAAACCGGACAGCCGCCGAAATTCTTTTCGACATTTTCGCGTCCCGCGCCTTCGGCGGATGTTTTATTCAAACATACGCTGTTTATATGAACGCCCAGCCTGTCCAGTTCCTCGCGGATGCGCAGGGCCTCCGACAGGGACAGGGTATCGGGATTTACCACAACGCTTAAATAGCTTTCATGCGAAAAAAGCCGCTGTAATTCCGTAAGCCGCGCGCTTATACCGGAAAGTTTTATGTAAATCTTGTCGTTCTTTTTATCCGTCGCGCCCTGCACGGGGACATCCTCATCGCCGCCGTCCTCCAGCGGCCTGTTGCGCACAATGCTCGCCTTGGGGTTAACAGCCAGAATGGTTTGCCGTTTTTTCAGAATTTTTTCCCGCATCTTTGACAACTGCCCTACCCAGAGGCTGGTAATCGAGGGCATTGCCAGAAACCGCAAAGTAAGCGCCGTAGGCGGCGTGTCAAAAATAATAATATCGTAGGCCGCGGCGTACTCCCTGTAAATGTACTCAATGGCCCATAAAACGGCGTATTCCTCCGTACCCGGTGAATATTTAAGAATATTGACATAATTTTCCAGATTAATCGCGCTGTGGTACAAATAATTCGACCGTATTTCGTTACGGCTTTCTTTCAGATACCGCGCCACCCAGGCCGAAAGGTCAATCTCCACGCCGTCAAGATTCGCGCCGAGCGGCCGCTTTTCGTTTGTCAGTTTTTTTTCAAACACATCCCCCAGATTGTGGGCCGGGTCGAGGGACACAATTAAAACCTTTTTGTTTTCCCGGCTCAACTGATACGCCACGGTAGCGGAGATCGTGGTTTTCCCTACCCCGCCCTTCCCCATAAAAAAAGCGATTTTCTTCATACCACTACCTTAAAAACCACAAAGAATGATAACCGCAAAGTCGACGAAGTCGAATAAGTAAAGAAAATTCCTAATCCCCTATTCGACTTCGTCGACTTTGCGGTTTTTTCTCTTTCATCTTCTCTTGTTTGTTTTTGTGTCTTTCGTGGTGAATTCTTCATCTTTTTCCTAATCAACATGCAGTATATCCATAACCGAGGCAATAGCGTCCTGGGCAAAATCCGCCCGCGACACCATAAGCCGCAGCTCATTTTCCATGTAGGGCAAAAGCTCAATAGCCATAGCCGCGGGAGGCGCGGGCAGGCCCATAAAACTTCCGAACAGGAGAATGGCAAAGAGGTTTTCCATCTCGTTCACCTCGAAGCTCATCATATCTGTCGCCTTGGTACGGTTTATCTCGGTAATATACCCGATAAGTTTCCGCGGAAAGGCAAGAATTTTTTTGAACATACACCCCCACAAAGATTAACCACAGACAGCGCATACAATCCATAAGAAAAAAGCCTGCACAGCCCGAAAGCGGTGCAGGCCCAAACAAACCTAAATTTTGAAAGGTTTACACCTTTTCAGTAACAACGGCGCCCTTACCTCCGAAGTTTTTCAGGAACTCAATGATCGTGATAAAGTTAAGAATAAGCATGATGATGTTGATTGTCCCAACCGCGACGCCCGTTATCACGTTACGCGTATTGGCCATATCTTTGAAAAGATCGGGCACAACAACAATTTCGTACCAGATAATACCAACCGTAACGGTAATCCACAGAAGGATGGCGGGAATAAGAACAAGATTGGTGTACTTTTCGTTCAGTTTTTTCTTAACCCACAGGGCGACTGTTACCATAACGATGGAAGCGATAAGCTGGTTCGCCCCGGCGAAAGCGGGCCACAGAACCGTATATTCGCCCGTAAAAGCAAGCCCCACGCCCAGGAACGCCATAACAATGGAGGCGGCCCACTTGTTGGCAAAAAAGCTGTAGGCCCCGGCATTCTTTTCCTTGAGAGGCAGGGCCAGTTCGCTGATGATGTAGCGGCCCAGCCGGTTACAGGTATCAAGGGTAGTAAGCGCGAAGGAAGATACCCAAACCGCCGCGAAGAGGCTCATAAACTCCTTTGAAATAAAGGGAAGAGCCGAGTTGATCATCGCGCCAAAACTCTGGATAAAGCGCGGGATGGGGCCAGCCTTGAAAAGCGCGGCCTCGTCCGCAAACGCCATAAGCCCGAATCCGGCAATGGAAATAACAACCAGGGTAGACAGGAAACCTTCGGTAAGCATCGCGCCGTAACCGACAAAGAGGGCGTCTTTTTCATCGCGAAGCTGCTTGGAACTGGTTCCCGAAGCGACCAAAGCGTGAAAGCCCGAAAGAGCGCCGCAGGCGATAACCAGCGGGATGGTGGGCCAGAAGGGCGAAGGATGCCCCCCTATGGCCGGCGCGCTGAAAGATTCAAACGCGTGAACGGCGGTAAAGCCCTGGAAAGCGACAATGGCCGCGGCCCCGCCCAAAACAAGCCCGAAGTAGAGCAGGAACGAGTTAAGATAGTCCCGTGGCTGCAACAGAATATTGACCGGCATGGCCGAGGCGATAACCACGTACAAAAAGATAACTAGGAACCATACGTCTTTGCTTACACCCGCTATTCCGTATTGCCCGCCAAGAGCAAAGGCCCCGATAAGCAGGGCAATGCCGATAATGGTACTAAGCCCCATGCCCAGCTTTGTTCTGTACATCAGAACGCCCAGAATAATGGCCGCCGCGCAGAACAGGAAGAATGTGGAAGCCACTTCACCCTTGCCGCCGGCAAACTGCCCCGCCACGATATCGCCAAAAGCGGCGACAACGAGGATACACAGGAACAGGATAAACCAGCCGAAGGATTTTCCCGCCCGTTTGCCCATAAGGTCCTGGGCAACATACTGAACCGAACGGCCGTCATACCGCACCGAGGCAACCAGCGCCAGGTAGTCGTGGATGGCGCCGACAAAGATATTGCCGAACCACACCCACAAAAGCCCGGGCAGCCAGCCCCACACAATGGCAACCGCGGGGCCGGTAATGGGACCGGCGCCGGCAATCGATGCAAAGTGATGACCAAACAAGACATATTTGCTTGTCGGCACATAGTCAACCCCGTCGGCAAGCCGTTTTGACGGCGCGTCCGGCGCCTCGTGAGATCTGCAGAGCTTTGTCTGGAGTTTCTTCCCATACGTGAAGTAGAAAACCAGATAAAGCGCCAGAGCAAACAGAGCAATGATCGTGCTATTCATATTTCCCCCTTTTTTAGAACTGCCTTTTATCTTTGATTTTTGGTTTTTATAGATAAAAGGGTTTATATCTCTATTTTAGGCCCATCTTTCCCGCATTGTCAAGGTATAAATTTTCCCTGAGGTACAACTTCTTTTTGGGGAAAAATCGGAAAACCATGCCGGCGGGGGTGCACCAATTTTTTCCGTGCGCCTTTTTTGCGAAGCAAAAAACCGGGCCAAGAAACCGCACGGCGAAGCCGTGTGCCCGCAAAACCATCTTAGAGCCTGTTCAAAATCTCCTTATAATTCGGAATTCGGGCGCATGCCCGGGGGCTTCCGGTGACTTTGCGCGGAAAAAATTGGTGCACCCTGCCGGCGGCGGCCACACACGGAAATCGCGGAAGGGGCATAACCGCAACGGCCCGCGCGCGGCGCGGGCGTTACTTTCAGGCCGTTTGTTGCGTCGCCTGTAGCGCGCTGGTGACTTCCACCGCAATTTCCGGGGCGATTTCCCCCGCCGATGCGGAGAGACGCTTTCACGGAAATGTGCGGAAGGGGCATAACCGCAACGGCCCGCGCCCGGCGCGGGCGTTACTTTCAGGCCGATTGTTGCGTCGCCTGTAGCGCGCTGGTGGCTTCCACCGCAATTTCCGGGGCGATTTCCCCCGCCGATGCGGGGAGGCCCTTTCACGGAAATGTGCGGAAGGGGCATAACCGCAACGGCCCGCGCGCGGCGCGGGCGTTACTTTCAGGCCGTTTGTTGCGTCGCCTGTAGCGCACTGGTGGCTTCCACCGCAATTTCCGGCGCCGACATACGGTTCGCCTATGCGAACCGTATGTCGCCTACTTGACATTCCTGTCCGGCCAAGTATACTTTAATCCTGATGTTGTCGATATTTTTAGTAACTTTTTAACAGGTGGTTTTACGGATGCCCCAGGCGGTAGATGTTGATAAAATAGTCCACGCGGCGCGGAATTCCATTCCCTTGACAATAAAGACTTTTACCCTGCCTCATGAAATGGAAATCTATCTTGAACAGGTTTTGGAGATTTTTCTCAAGGAACTGGGGCAGGAGAGCCTGAAAGACCCGCTCGCCTATTGTTTAAGGGAGCTTGCTGTCAACGCGAAAAAAGCCAATACAAAGCGCGTTTATTTTCATGACAAGGGTCTGAATATTCTGGATGACGAACAGTACCGCACGGGCATGGAAAATTTCAAGATCGAAACCCTGGACAATATTGACCACTGGCTGACCCTTCAGAAAGAAGCGGGATATTATATTAAGGTTATTTATCAGGTCCGGGGACAAAACCTCAACCTTTTTGTTTGCAACAATGCGGAGATTACTCAAAAAGAGCAAATCCGGGTATACGACCGCATAGCCCGTTCTCGGGCGTTTGCGTCTCTGGAGGAGGCCCTGTCGACCGTGCTGGATGATTCGGAGGGGGCGGGTCTTGGCATTGTTATCATGGTTCTCATGCTGAAAAAACTCGGCCTGAATGAGGATGCTTTTGATATTGACGCCAAAAACGGCGAAACTGTTGCGCGGCTTTCCATCCCCATGGCGAATGTCAAAATGGAAAACATGGCTACCCTCAGCAAGAGGATTGTGGAGGAGATCAACAGTCTGCCCAATTTTCCGGACAATATTGTTGTTCTGCAGCAAATGCTTTCCGATCCGGACAGCGAGATTCAGGATTTGGCGCGGCAGGTATCGACCGACCCTGTGCTGACGGCGGATCTTCTCAAAGTGGTCAACTCGGCCCAATTTATGCTGCCCAAAAAGGTCAATAACATTGTCGAGGCGGTCAAGATGGTTGGGCTGCGGGGCCTGAAGAACCTTCTATATTCCTACGGAACCCAGAAAATTCTGGGCGGAAAGGATGACGCAAAACTCAAAGCCTTGTGGAACCATTCCTACAAGACGGCTTTTTACGCTTACAGTCTGGCAAAGAATTTTCTGCGCAAGAAGGAAATCCTGGACGATGTTTATGTGGGGGGTATTCTTCACGATATGGGGAAGATTATCTTTTCCAGTGTGCACCCCCAGCTTATTGATAAAATTGTAAAATTTTCCAAAGAAAAAGATATTCCCCAGGAGCTTTTTGAAGACATGACGGCCGGCCTGAACCATTCGCAGATCGGCGCCCTTATCGCGGAAAAATGGAACTTTCCGGAATCCCTTGTCAATTCCATACGGTATCACCATGAACCGCAGAACGCTCCCAAAACCAACTATGACAGCGTCGCGACTGTTTACCTTGCCAATATGATGTGCAATTATGACGACCAGCTTATAGGTTTTGATCAGTTTGACGCGGACACCCTTGGCTTATTTCATCTGCATAACGAAGACCAGGTCAAGAAGATTATAGAAAAACTGTCCCAGGCCTTCTCTCAGGAGGCATAAGAGCTTTCCCGGATAAAACAGTCCGCCGGAAAGCAAGGCCCGTGCCTGCGATTCAGCGCGCGGCCGCTCCGGTTTTGTTAATTTTACGCTTCCTGCCGTCCCGCCGCCAAAAAATATACAACAAGGCGGCGCCCGCGAGAATCATCAACAGGCAGAAGATTTGACCTGTTGTGAAATTCCAGGGGCTCACAAGAAGCTGGATGGGGTTGTCGCCGGAATATAATTGTATGGGAAAACCCAGGGTTTTATCCGGCTGCCGGAAGTATTCGATAAAAAAACGGACAAGACCGTAGCCTATGATATACGCGCCTGTCATAAATCCTTTAAATCGGGCTTTGCCGCGCAGAACAAACCATAAAATCAGCCACAGGACAATGCCTTCAAAAAAAGCCTCGTAGAGCTGCGAAGGATGGCGGGGCAGATTTATCATTCCGTCTGAACCCGCTGAACCCGCGGGAAGGGGAAGGCCCGCCTGAAGAGCCGTCTCGCGTACCCAGGCAAGGCGGAGGGAGAGTTTTTCCGCGTAGGGAAAGATTATCCCCCAGCCGGACGCGGTTACCCGCCCGTAGAGTTCTCCGTTGATAAAGTTCCCCAGCCGGCCAAAGGTGTAGCCCAGGGGAACGCTGGTCACGGCGATGTCCGCCATCTCCAGAAAACACAGCCCCTTCCTGCGGCAATAGATGAATATCGCGAGAGTTCCTCCGATGAGGCCGCCGTGGTAACTCATACCCTGAAGGCCCACAAAGCGAAAGTTTTCGTCAAAGGGCCAGAAAATAAGAAGGGGATTCAGAAGGTATTTGTTGGGTTCGTTAACATCGTAGTTGTAGACCAGGGCCGAGAGTATGCGCGCGCCCAGGAGAAGGCCGATTATCCCCCAAAAGAAAAGACTTGTCGTTAAGTCTTTGGACAGCTCGAGTTTTCTTTCTTTGACCTGATAATTAAAAAGCAGGTACGCAATGCCGAAGGCGACAAGATACATGAGGCCGTACCAGCGAAAGGGCAGCCCGGGGATGATCTCCGGGCTAAGCCAGGACGGATAGGGAATGGCTAATAAAGGCATTGCGTCTCCTTACATAACTACGTCAAATATTTCAGCAATTTTGCTTTCAGGAACTGGTTTTCTTTTTTCAGGTGATTGATTTCCAACTGCTGGTTTTTTACCGTCTCGATTAAATCGCCCATGGTCAAAGCGCCCGTTTGCAGGAGGTCTTCAAGATAGTCGAGTTTCGCCGCGAAATCCACGGAGGCTTCGCTTTCCGCGGTCTGGTAGCTTTCGTCCAGGTCGACCAGTACGTCCATATCTTCGTCTTCGGAATTCTCCGACTGGATGATTTTATCGGTGATCCTGTAAATGGCCTGGGCAAGGACGGACTGGGGCTTGTAGAGGATGATGGGCAGCCGCGAGCGTAAGGCCGTGTCCTGTATGTCGTCGCGGTAGATGATGCCCAGGTGTTCCATATCCACATCAAGATACTGCTGGCAGGATCTGCGCAGTTTGTTCGCCTTGTCCGTGTCGTCGGGGTTTTCAAGCATGTTCAGGATAAGCCGGGGATGAAAGCGCGAGGCTCTTTGCAGGTACAGCGTATAGGTGTCGGGGTCCGCGCTTTTGATATGTTCCAGAAGTTTGGGGATATAGACCCGCTGCAGGGCGGCCCCGTCCTTTCTCAGCCTGTCCAGAAAAGCAGAAGCCTTGCTGTCTTTTTTCGCCGTCAGGCTTATCAGGCGGAAGGCGATGTTCTTGAGGAACAGATACGCGTTTACCGTTGCCGTGGGCGTCGGCGTTGTAATGATAATGCCCTTGTTGGAGGTCAGAAAAAAGTCCAGAATATTGAAGTTGGTTCCCGCCCCCAGATCGAGGATGAGGTAGTCCGCCTCAAGGGTCTGAAGTTTGCGGACGATTTTGTTTTTCTGCCCGGACGGCAGGTTCGCGATTCCCGGGATTTCCGCGTCGCCGGGAATAAAAGACAGGTTTTTATAGTCCGTCACGGTAATAATATCTTCGAAAGAGCTGTTCGGCGTACTGAGGAAGGTACCGATGCCGTGCCGCGGCGACGGGGTTCCCAGAATCATGTGGAGGTTGCTGCCCCCCAGGTCGAGGTCGGCCAGACAAACTTTTTTTCCCGCCTGCCCCAGAGCGATGGACAGGTTGGCCGCGATGAGGGATTTCCCGACTCCCCCCTTTCCGCTGGCAATGGGAATTATATGCATTATGTATCCTCCCTGTGAGACAGCAGGAACACAAGGAAAAGCGCGTCAATGCTGATAATGAACGCCGGAATAACAAAACCCGGCGAAATCCGCATGGCCTGCGGCAAAACGCGGACAAAAAGCCCCTGACCCAAAAGCGCCGCGATGGGCGGCAGAATGCCCATAAAGGTAAATACCGCCGTAATCTTGCGCAGGCAGAAAAATCTTTCCGGCATATACCCGCCCAGAAAAAACAGCAGCGCCGTACATAATTGTCCGGAACTTATCCACAGTATCAGAAGGCTCACAAGAGGATTCGCCTGGGGATTTACCGCGGCGGAAACAATCTGAAAAAGAAAGAAAAACCGGCCTGTCTCCCAAACGGCGCCCGAGTAAAAAATCAGTGTCTGCAAACGGCCCATAGTTGAATTCTACGGGCAAATGCGGCCGTGGTCAAGCCGCCAGGACAACAATTTTTCAGCCGCGGGGTCAAAGCCCCTGCGAACACCGGGCGGACTGCGAAGGGCTGCGTATCTTTGACGCGGCGCCGTAACTGCGTACTATGGCCCGGCAATGTCCTTTATTTGCCACCTTCCCGTTTTCTGATCATAATAAATGCGGCTTGTGGGAATCTCCAGAAGCCGGCCGTCGTCGGAAAGCAGTTTCACAGTCCGTGACAGAATATTGATCTCGGTAATCTTGAAAACCGAATCATCGTAGGCAATTTTGCAGCCCTCGCCCGGCAGCTTCTTTTTCTCCTCGCTGTAGGTCTCAAACTCGTAGGACAGACAGCACAGAAGCCTGCCGCAGGGGCCGGATATTTTCATTGAATTGAGGGACAGGTTCTGCACCTTCGCCATCTTGATGGAAACCGGCTTCAGTTTGTCCGTAATGCCGTGACAGCAGTAGTGCCTGCCGCAGACGCCGATGCCGCCCATAACGCGCGACTCGTCCCGCACGCCAATCTGGCGCAGTTCTATACGCATCTTGAAAACCGTTACCAGATCTTTGACCAGTTCACGAAAATCCACGCGGGCGTCGGCGGTAAAGAAAAAAAGAATTTTCGCCTCGTCAAAAATATAGTGGGCGGACACCAGCTTCATATCAAGATTGTGCTGGAGTATTTTTTGCTTGCACAGGGTAAAAGCCTCTTCTTCTTTTGCACGGGACTCCTCGTATCTGCGCAAATCTTCTTCTGTCGCCATGCGGACAACTTCGTGCAAAGACGGCTGGCCGGCGCCCTCGTCAAGACGCATATTAAACTCGTGAACAGGCCCCAGAATCCGGCCGATGTCCTTCCCGTAGCGGGTAGCCAAAATCACATAATCGCCCGCCTGCAGCTGCATGCTCTCTTTCGGAGAGCACAGCTCAGTTTCCGAAGAATGCAGGATTTTCGCCACCATGAACGCCTTTTCCAGCTTGATAGTCCGGGTAGCCGGATCGTCGGCGCCCTGTTCCTCGATAAATTCATCCATTGCCAAAGCAGGCTCCTTACACCTCGTACTTCATGAGGAAATTGTTCAGAAAGGAAAATTTCCGGACAACTCTATTGACGCAAATCTACCAGAAGCCCGTATATTTCGTCTACCCGCCGCAGAATTTCAGTCTCTTCCCTCTGGCTGTGCATGATCCGCGCCGCGAGCCTTTCCAGCTTCTCGTCGATAATCCGTATCTGCACGTTCTCCCTATTGTCATGCGCCCTTCGCGTGAGAGTCTTCTCTACATCGTAGCACGCGGCCACAACAATTTTCAGAAAACGCCTCACCGCCTTCTTGTAGTCATCCACAGTTTGCAGTGTCGGACTCTTCTTGAGTTTATCCCCGGAAATATGAACCGCGTCCAGGGCCTCGCTCAAAGCCGCCTCGCCGCTCCGCCCTGCTTCCTGCGCGGAGATCTCCGGCTCTTGCTCTTCCGCCCGGAGCTGCAACAGGCCGGGAAAACTCCTGGCCGCCGATGATTTTTTCTGCGGGGTTTTTTTATTTTCAGAAGGTTTTGCCGGAACAGGGAAGAAACTGCCGTGAAAATCTATCCGTTCCATACGCCGGCCTTATACCGGCGCATTCTGCCGGGAATCTTCCTCCGCGGGATGCGAAAACAACCTGGCGCCGAACCACCCCCGCCGCTCAGCGCCGGAGCCGGGAGGATGAACGGAAGCGCCCCCGCCCGCGATATGGACAGTCCCGTCAAGAATAACGCCCTCCTCGGCAATAAGCCGGGGGCTTGTAATTGATCCAATGATAACCGCGGAAGAAAGAATAACAACCTTTTCGCTGGCCGTAATGGCGCCCCGCACAATACCCCCCACCACAACCGACGCGGCGCTGATGGAGCAGTCGGCCCTGCCCGATCTGCCCACAAAAACTTTTCCCTGGGTTTTTACCGAACCGGAGAAATCCCCGTCGATACGCAAAAGGCCGCTGATCGAAATGTCACCGTGAAAGAAACTTCCCTCTCCGATAAAAGAGTTGACAAAAGCCTCGCCGCGCGCCTCAGCCATGGAAAACCGTCACTCCCAAACATCCGCGCCGGCGGTGGAAATATTCAGATATTTTGAGGGGTCCACAACCTCAGAGCCGATACGAACTTCGTAATGCACATGAGGCCCTGTTGAAAGGCCCGTATTGCCCATCGTGCCTATAACCTCGCCCTGCTGGACTTCCTGCCCGCGGGTAACCATGATCTTCTGCAAATGAGCGTATTTCGTATAAAAACCGTACTTGTGCCGGATAACGATATAGTTACCGAAGCCCATGGGTTCGTAGTCGATTGTAACGACTTTTCCCCGCGCGGTGGCGACAATGGGAACATTGTACCCAAAAGCGATATCAATCCCCTTATGGATATACCACTGGTTTGAAAAAGGATGCAGGGTCGGACCAAAAAGGCTTGTCACCCTGCCCCGAACGCCCCTGACAGGCCACAGGGTGGGAATATCCACAAGAAGATCCTTCTGGGCCGACAAAACCTTTTTGAGTTCGTTCAGGGGCTCAACCGAGTTATTCAGAAAAGCCTTGATATTCTGAACATCGTGCAGTTCCCTGATTTGTCCGGCCTGGGCCTCCGACAAACCCAGAAAGGAGGACAAATCCCCTTGCGCGCCCACGGTAAGGGGCTTATCCGGAACATTGATTCCCACAACCCCCAGGGTCGAATTTAGCGTTCCCTGAAAAGTCCGCGCGGCCTTTTGCAGCTCCGCGACCTCCTCCCGTATGGTCTCTATGTTGGTTTGGGCCGCTTCCCAGTTTCGGGACTGAGTTTCCAAAAGCCGCTTTGTTCCGGTAAAATGAGTGGAAAGGGCAAAGAACCCCACGACCATAACCGCCGTTAAACCCAGGGCAAAAACCAGTGAGAAAACATTAATATGAAAATTGAAAATCCGGCGCTCCGAGTGAGGAATAAACATAACCGTAAACCGCTGCCGCCCCAGAGCGGCCGCCGCCCGCAGGGCGCGGACAATAATCATGCCAATCCGCACAAAAACGGATACAAGCCTCTGGAAAAGCCTTTCTTCAAATCTTTTATACCTGTACGCCGGCAAAACAGCCCTCTTTATACACGTTTATCTGTCTAAATAAAAACAAGAGACCCCCGAGAAACCCCAACCGGATTTCCGAACAAGTCTGATATATTTTGAATACTATCACACTCTCAAAACTTTGTCAATTATCTGTTGACGTCCCGCCCTTCTCCGTGGTATCTTGTAATGCAAACAGCTTGAATCAGTAAAATTCTTTCTAATATTGGAAGTCGTATGCATTTGTTTGATACTCACGCGCATATCGGACTCATAACAGAGGATCCGATAGAACAGCTCATCATTGTTCAGGAAGCCCGGAAAGAATCCGTAGACTGCATTGTCAGTATCTGCAATAATTTGCAGGATTTCTTCCAGGTTTACGAAAACCTGAAAACCGCCGCCCATGTATATCACGCCGTTGGTGTCTCTCCTTCCGAAGTAGCCAATCTCTCCCGGGGATGGGAAGAAAAAATCGAAGAAGGCGTCGCATTCCCCAGAATAATCGCCATCGGTGAAATTGGTTTGGACTACTATAGAAAATTCGGCAATAAAGACAGCCAGATTGAGCTTTTTATCCGTCAACTTGAAATCGCCGGACGGCTCGGCCTTCCCGTCATCATCCACAACCGCGACGCGGGCCGGGATGTACTGGAAATCCTCAAAGAAAAACTCCCCTCCCGCGGCGGGGTCCTGCACTGCTACTCCGAAAACTGGAACTACGCCAAAGAAGCCCTGAATCTTAACCTCTACATATCCTTCGCCGGTAACGTCACCTACCGCAACGCCCGCAACCTCCACGAAACCGCGAAAAATATGCCTCTTGACAGGATGCTCATCGAAACAGAAAGCCCCTTCATGGTGCCCTCCAGCCATCGCGGCAAGCGCAACAAACCCGCCTATCTTAGCGAAACCGCGCTCTTCATCGCCGAACTCCGCGAGGAAGACCCGGAAACCGTCTGCGAGGTACTGTTCCGCAATTCCTTGGATTTTTTTCAGGTCACACCCTGAAGGTTCAGGACAATTCTGTTTTTTGCCGCATACGCCCCAGGGCAACAGCACTTACCCCCACTATAAAAAATTGAGTTGCGCAAAGCGCAAAAGCCCGCGGGGCGCAAGGGATTGAAGGGGCGCGAAGCGGCCGCGCCAGCGGCGGAACCCCCGAAAAGCCC
>JAISQU010000053.1 GCA_031274005.1 Spirochaetales bacterium | reverse complement strand
TAGCCCTCGTCCCCCGGCGCCACATGCCCCGCCTCCATAGGCCCGCCCGAAACAAAAACCGTGGGAATATTCAGCCGCATCGTTGCCAGAAGCATCCCCGGCGTAATCTTGTCGCAGTTTGAAATACAAATCATGGCGTCGGCCTTGTGCGCGTTTACCATATACTCCACACTGTCCGCGATAAGCTCCCGCGACGGCAGCGAATACAGCATCCCGTCATGCCCCATGGCGATACCATCGTCAATGGCAATGGTATTAAGCTCCGCGGCAAAACAGCCCGCCTCCCCGATAATCTTTTTTACATACCGGCCCGCCTCGTTCAGGTGGACATGCCCGGGATTGAACTCGGTAAAAGAATTGACAATGGCGATAACCGGCTTTCCAAAATGTTCCGGCCTCATCCCATTGGAGTACCACAGGCTGCGCGCCCCGGCCATTCTGCGCCCGCCGGTAGACGTTTCGCTCCGCAAAGTAAAACCCATACATTCTCCTCAATCGTGTTTTTGTTATATCCGGTAAATATACTCCGTAAAGGGAGGTTTGAGAAGATAGCAGGGAGAAGTTAGAAGGGAGAAGTGGAAGAAGTGAATTTGGGCGCATCCCCGCCGCAGGCGGGGCCGGGCTTTCCGCTCCAATCTTTTTGCCGCGTCCCGCGGCAAAAAGGATTTCCACTGCAATCCCTTGCGCGGCCAAAGGGCTTTTTGCAGTCTTTCCCGGACGCATGAGCAGTTCCTGTCAATAATGATGCTGGTCTGTCATAGAGTGATAGAGTAAAATAAATTATGCGCTATGATACTTCACTTCTATAGATTTAATAGCGCTCATGATTTTCTTTCTGTCATCGTCATTTCCTTTTCCATAAATAAGTGCCGCCAGGTTTTTTATTTCCAGAAAATCATTTGAGGACACAGACGAAGAAAAGAATTTTTACCACGAAGTCGAAGAAGGGGTGGGAAGAAGCAAATTAACCACTAACCTCACTAACCATCACGAACAGGGGATTTTACAATTGTTTTACTTAAAGTTACGCGATGAAGCATAGAAAAAACGCCGCCGGAAGGCGGCGTTTTGCTTAAAATGTTTTCGCGGGGAAATTATGGCTGCCGCACGAAAGGATAAGGCGCAATATGACCATCACCATGTTCAGCGAACTCAATGATATTGCCGCGAAGCGCATAACGCTGAGTCCAGGAGTCTGCCGTCGGAGTGTCCTGAGTAAAATCCATACTGTAGGATTCTTTACCGTTTGTCGGTGAAAAAGTACCCGATGATGTGTTGCCGCTCTCTTTGTATTCATAGCTATTCGGAAGGGTAAATGTCAATTCACGATCATCCGGGCTTTCCCGTTTCCATGTTCCTATAAACGGGGCTGGATTATAAACCCACTTGTAGCCGTTATTATAATACCATTCCACAGGGCGTGATGATTGTATGCCCTTTTGTGTGTTTAAATTTGCGTTCCAGCCTTTATTCAACACAAGACCATCATTGTTGTAATTGTCTGAGAAATAATTTATGGCAAAACCGTTTGCATCATCCTCCTTTAATAAACTTATATCAATACGGAGAGTACTGGTGTTGTCAGTAAAAGATAAAGTTCCGCTTTTTCCACCCGTATGGGAATCAGAAAAAAGCTTGTCATCCGTAACAGCCTGAAGATTTAAGTTGAACTTGCCGGCTTTAATGCTTCCAATCTTGCCTAATGTGTTTGCCCCGCCGGTACCATCTTCCGAGTCATCGATTATCCAGCCATAAATATCGGCATTCCCGGTAAATTCCGAGAAGTCCGGGTTATACACCTGAACGCCCACGATAAGGATTGCCGCTGTGTCGCTGTCGCTGCCGCTAAAAACCGGCGCGGCTATAGTTGTGTTATCGTCCAGCGGTATGGGATCTGAAAAAACGGGCGGCGCGCCGCCTGTAGCGGAGGCGGCAAACGTTTTGCCCGCGTCGGATGTAAAAGTAATTGTGCCGTCCGCGGTAGACACGGTACCTTCGCTTCTGATTGTTCCATCGATTTCAAGTGTGTAGCCGCCGCCGGTTATTGTCAGCACTATCATCTGCCCGCTGCCGTCAACACCTGAATAAATTTTCGGCGCCGGCAGGCCGTCATCGTCGCCCCCATCGCTGCACGCGGCAAAAACGCATACGGCGGCCAGCGCCGCACACAAAAGCCTGAACATTTTTTTCATTTTTATCCTCCAACATAAATTGATTATTGCTTGCCCTTAACGGGGCGTGTTACCTATGGATAAAGCGCCGGATTATCGCGGCGTTTTTTGAAGCGTCCCGGACATAAGGCAGCCGGTTTTTTTCTGTGCAAGGCCCTCTTTCGCGCCCGTATACCGGCAATAAAAAGGGCGAGGTTTTTGTTTTCCTCGTCGGAAGAATCCAGAACATAGCGGATAATTTTATCTTTATATACTTGCTTCATATAAGACTTCCATCATTCTAGACTTTAATATTAAAGTTTATATGCTATATTATTCGTATTGTCAAGTATATCTGCTTGATTTAGTAAATTTCCTTCGATATGATAATTTACAAGGTAAATTATGTCTTTATCCGACAGAATCCGGCTGATAATCAGGGAGAGGGGTCTCAACCAAAGAAAATTCGCGGAAAGCGTCTATGTAACGGAAGGCTATATTTCCCGGCTCTTAAACGACGCCGGAGTAGGAATCTCCAAATCGACCGCCATGCTTATTGAGAAGGTTCACGGGTATGCGAAGGACTGGATTCTTAAGGGAACGGAACCCAAATTGTCCGCCGCTTCTCCCCGGCCTTTAACCCCTACCCAAAAGAAAATCATAGCGGAAATTGAACGCATGAGCGATGACGAGCTGTTTTTTATCCTGACCTATATTGAAGCCCTGAAAAAGAAGAAAGCGATGGAAACAAAAACAGATAAAGGAGAGGAGATAAAACCACAGAGGAAGAAAAAATAATAGGATGAGCTGGTTCCAAAATCACAAAAAGCCCGTGGGGCGCAAGGGATTGAAGCGGAAATCCTTTTGGCGCAGCCAAAAGATTGCAGCGGAAAGCCCGGTTTTTTGCGGCTTTGCCGCAAAAAATGTGCACGAATGATTACGGTTTTCATTTTGGAACCGGCTCACATTTTTTATATTTTTATGCAAGGGAATTTCGGAATAATTTGAAGGAAAAAGTTCTTCTGCCCAAAACATTCGTGTCCGCAGACCATAGGTCTGATGTGCCCATGGTGGTTAATTTTTTTCAAATTTGGGTATTTTCGTGGTACCTGAAAGCAGTGTACTTTCCTTTTTCGTGTCTTTTCGCGCTTTTCGTGGTTGAATTTCTTAAAAGTAAAATTGTCGGCCTTTTAACCGGCGCGCGCGGGATATACCAAATCTTCCTTTTTGTGTTATACTATAAACAGGAGTGAACCATGGCATTACCGGCGGATCTGACAAAAAATGTGCCCACCTTAGAGGAGTTCTGGGCCTTCTATACAAAGGCCCAGGAAGAGGCAATCAGAAAAGAAGCCAAGTGGCAGGAAGAGGCGGCCGAGCGGCAGAAAGAGGCCGCCGAGCGGCAGAAAGAGGCCGCCAGAAGAGAAGCCAAGTGGCAGGAAGAGGCGGCCAGTCGCAAGGAAGAAAGGGAGCGCGACATGAAGAAGCTGGAAGCGCTCCACGCAAAAACCGAGCGTATCGTGGCCAGGGTTAGCAAGCAAATGGGCGAAGCGCACAACCGTTTTGGCGAATTGGCGGAACATCTGGTGGTTCCCCGTATCGCTTCCTGTTTGAACGGCATAGGCTATCATTTTATTGACCTTATCGCCGAAAATGTGAAAATTCAGGATACTGGGCAAAATGTTCTTACGGAAATAGACCTGCTGCTGAACAACGGGGATTATTCGATAGCGGTGGAGATAAAAAGCCGCCCGGCGGAACAGGATATAGCCCACCATGTGCGCCGGCTTGAGATTCTCCGGGAACACATGGACAGGCAAAACGACCGGCGCAAAGTCCGGGGCGCCATAGCCGGGGTTGTATTTCCGCAAGAAGTAAAAGCGGCGGCAATCGCGGCCGGCCTCTATGTGCTTGAACAAACAGGGCTTACGATGAAACTGGGCGTCGAAAAAGATTTTAAACCCAGGGAGTGGTAAAAATTTTCAGTTTGTGCGGCGCTAAAGCCGGAAACGGCTGGCCCGTGTATATGGGCGGCTGGGTGCACCAATTTTTTCCGTGCGCCTTTTTTGCTCGGCCTGTAGCATTTATATACAGCGCCTCCGGCGCTTTGTTCCGATAGGTATGATTCCGTGTGTGCTATCGCACACACGGAATACAGCGCCTCCGGCGCTTTGTTCCGATAGGTATGATTGTATGTGTGCTATCGCACACACGGAATACGCCAAAAGGTTTTTTTGGGCCTCGTTCTGGCGCAACCACGGAATAGAAAAATGCTGCATTTTTCTATTCCGCCTTGACTGACGCCTTGTTATCACAAACACGCTCGCGCGTGCGGTTGCCGGGGCATGCTGCAATCCCTGGCGCGGCCCAAGGGCTTCCAGTGATTTTGCACGGAAAAAATTGGTGCGCCCGCGGCTTTTACGAGCCTTTGCAAAACGCCCGCATACGTGATACAACAGAATCATCATGGTTAAGCTTTTGGTTGTCGCGGATGATTTGACCGGAGCTCTTGACACGGGCGTACAGCTTGCGAAAAAAGGAATACCAACGGAGGTCAGGATTGCCGCCTGCGGGGTATCCGGTGAAGACACGCGGGATACGGCCGTTGTGGTTATTGACACCGAGTCACGGCATCTTCCCGCGGATGAAGCCTTCGCCCGCGTGCGGGACGCCGCCCTCTGGGGAAAAGCCGCCGGAGCCGCGGGTTTTTACAAAAAGACCGACTCAACCCTCAGGGGCAATATAGGCGCGGAACTTGCGGGGTTTATGGAGGGATGCCCTCAAAACACGCCTCTGATTTTTGCGCCTGCTTTTCCCGCTTTAAAAAGAACAACCCGGCTGGGCGTCCAGTATGTGGACGGCGTATCCCTGGAAAAGACGGCCTTTGCTCGTGACAGGCTTAACCCCATTACCACAGCCAATATCGCGGAAATAATCAAAACCGGGAGCGCGGCTTTGAAAGTATCCTGCGCCGCGCCGGAACAGCTTGCGGGGGTTCTCGTCTCCCGCGCGCCGGAAAAAACCGTTACTGTTGTGGACGGCGAAAACGAAGAAGATTTGGCGGAAACCTCGCGGCGGATACGCGCTGCGGTAAGCGGAGCGGGCGGCTGCCGGCCTTTGCCTCTTATGGCGGGCTGCGCAGGGTTCGCAGCGTATCTGCCGGAACTGCTGGAACTTACCGCGGCGCAAACGCCGCGGCCGCAGCTGACGCCTCCTTTGCTGGCGGTAAACGGCAGCCTGAATCCCGTATCGCTTGCCCAGACGCGCGCGGCGCTCGCGGCGGGGGCCTCCGGCGTCCGCCTGAAACCCGCCGCGCTGAGCTGCGCTTCTTTTGAAGAAAGCCTTGCGCGGGAACTCGCGGAATGTTCGGCTAAAGCAAAGGCGGCGGTTCTGCACAATATTCTGGACGCCGGCGAGCTGGATGCGTATATCCGCGAAGCCCAATTACAGGGGATTGCGGACAAAGACCTGCATACGGTTTTGCCGCAGGCCTGCGGAAGAATTCTGCTGCGGCTTGCGAAAGACACAGACATCGGCGCCCTTGTTGTGTTTGGCGGCGACACCCTTGTGGGAATTCTGAACGTCTTTGGCAAAAACTCCGTTGTTCCGCTTGAAGAAATTTTCCCCGGCGTTGTTCTTGCCCGGATTCCCGGCGTCGAGAATCCCCGGCATATCATTACCAAGGCGGGCGGCTTCGGCAGCGAGGACCTCCTGCAAAAACTGCTTGGTTTAGGATCCTGTTGCGCTTAGCCTTCGGCGAGCATTGCCGTTACATCCTCTTTTACACGGGTCAGCGCGCCTGCATACTGGTTTTCAAGATTTCCCATGTTTTTGTTGTACGCCTTCATATAATCAGCATCGCTCAGCGGATCAATTTTTACGGGACGGCCAAGCTGCCGGGCGATCTGAGCTTCTTTCTGTTTGAGCATGGGGCCGAGCTGCCGGCGCAGAGTCTCATCAAGATGCTTCCTGTCGTCCAGCCACTGCCGGAAGAACTTGAGTATCTGCGATTTAAGAGAGCTTATGCTTGCCTTGTTTCCGGTAAGAACCAGGAGAGCCGCCGCGGCGGGATCAAGTTTTTTTATATCTTCCTCGTTTCTCGGCAGAATCAGGTTGGCCAGAATAACCTGAACAAAACCCTCCTTCACGGCGGGCAATTTATCCGCCGCGATATTTTTCAAAGCGCCGCCGAGATCCATTGACGGGTTCTGAAAAAAAGCCGAAGCGAGTTTTTTGCCTTCCTCCTTTCCTTCCGCTGCGGCCAGAGCGGATTTATCGCTTTTAATGTCGTCTGTTTTTTCCAGCGCGATTTCGAGCGCCGATCTGATGTGCGTCATGTCAAAACCTCTCTTTGTCAGTCTTCGTATTCATCGGATGAGTCAAAAGCGGGAACCGCGACATTAATTATTTTGAGTTTTCCGGCGACCCTGTGCCGGCAGCCGGGTTTTATCATAATAACATCCTGCGGTTTTACAGCAAGCCTCTCGCCGTCCAGTTCGAGATGGCCTTCACCTTCGAGTATAAAATACATCTCGGTCATACGTTTGTGATAATGAGCGCGGGCGGCGGCGGAAATATCAACCTGATGGAAGGTCGCGGTTTTATTCTCCGGCGAGACAAAAGCCCTCTTTGACCAGCCGCAGGGACATTCGACGGGTTCTATCTGTGTAAAATTTTCGATAACATAGCGTTTCATGTGTTTATTGTGTACATATTCACGGCAAATTTCAAGATAGCCGCTTAGCGAAACAGAATCACTCCGTCTTCGGTGGCAAGCCCTCCCATGGGAAAGTCATTTTCGTCCCGGGGAACGGTGTCGAGTATCTGACAGGAAAAAGCGGTTCCCAAAATGAGGGGCACGGAAACCGCAGGGCGAAGCCGTGCGCCCGCGAGACCATGCGAAACGGTCCCGCGTATACTAAGGGCCCTGTCGGCGGTAAGCCTGTGGAAAAAGCGGTCGTAGAACCCTTTGCCCCTGCCGAGCCTGCCGCCGTCGCGGCTGAAAGCGAGACCGGGAACCAGAAAAACTATTTCAGAGAATCCGGAGCATTCCACGCGGGGCAGGTAAGGGGCGGGCTGCAGCATCCCGTACGCATGGAGTACAAGGTCTGTGGCCAGGCCGGAGACTTTATGAAAAACAAGGCTCTCGCCGTCTAGTGCGGGCAGGAGAAGGGTTTTACCTTCCCTCAGAGCCTGTTCCAGAAGCGGCCGCGGGTCAGGCTCCCCCGGCAGGGGAAGAAACGCCGCCACGGCGGGCATGCCGGGCCAGAAATCCGCTGCGGCAAGACAGGCGCAAAGCCTGCCGCTTTTTTCTTTTATATCCGCGGCGCCGAGCAGTTTAAGGCTTTGCTTCATCCTGCCGCGCAGCCTCTGTTTTTCGCTTTGTAGCATAAGCCCTTATTTTCCTTCCGCTATTTCCACCCGGTTCCGTCCCAGTTCCTTGGCTTTCCGCAGGGCGCTGTCCGCGGCGGTTATCAGGTTTTCCGGATTCCTCCCGTGAACAGGGACAATCGCTATGCCTATACTTGTACGCGTGCTGATGGGAACCCGCGAGACCGAACCCTGTTTTTCGGGAACCATGACTTCTTCTCTGGCGACGGCTTCACGTATGTTTTCGGCGATGATGAGGGCGTATTCCTCGTCGGTGTCGGGCAGCAGAATAGAAAACTCATCCCCCGCAAGGCGGGCGCAAATGTCGCCGGGCCGCGTCTGGGTATTCAGGATTTCGGCAACGGCGCGGAAAACAAGGTCGCCCGCAAGGACGCCGTGCCTCTCGTTTATGGCGTGAATTTTGTCCAGATCGAGCATTAACAGCGACGCCTTTCTGTGCCCCGCCGGGTCATGCGTGAAATATTCCTTGATCGAGTCTTCGAGAAATCTTCTGTTGTACAGCCCTGTCAGATCATCGGTAATGGCGCGGCGGCGGGCGGTTTCTCCCCACCTCATCATGTCGCCCAGATACTGTGAGGAGTGATTGAACCACTCATTCTGCAGGCTGAGGATGGAGTTAAGGATTTTTATTCCCAGCATGGGGAACTCGAATATTATGCGGTAAAAATCGGCTCTCCTGATAACCATAACATCCGAATCAACGTTCGCCTTGATTGTTGCCGAACGGGGGTCTCCCGCGATAATGGACATCTCCCCGAAAAAATGCCCCAGGCCAATGTCGAAGATACGGCGCTGGGTTCCGTCGGACTGGCGGCGGTAGGCGGACAGGGATCCCTCAAGCAAAATGAACATTTCTTCGCCTATGTCGTCCTGATAAAAAACAGCCTCGTCCTTGTGTATTTTCCGGCGTTCCATGAAGGCGGTCGCGGCATTGTATTCAAGGCTGCTCATATCGGTAAAAAGGGGCGAGTTTATCAGGACGGGGTTTTCAATCGGCGCCTGGGGGACGCCGGGGTTTTCGTTAGTCATTTTTCTTCCGCCTTGTACAGTGGACGACTTTATTTCCGCCGCTGCGCCAAAACATCAGCAGGGCCGTATATGTGTCCTGAAAAAGGGAGTCCCACACAGGGCCGTCGTCAGGCCATACCGTCCAGGTGATGGTGGCCGAAAAATTGAAGGCCGGAATCTCCCCCTGGGCGGGAACAGGTTTCATGTTTGTTATGGCGTTACCCAGGGCCTGGGCGATTTTCTTTGCCGTCGCCGCCGTACAGTTGTTTATAAATAAACCCGTTTCATTGCTTTTGAAACGCAGGGCCCAGCCCCGGCCTGTGCGGCGGGTAAAAGTTTTCAGAATCATGGCGATACGCACCATCGCCTCGTCTCCTGCCGCGTGCCCCCGTGAATCATTGAGCGCCTTGAATCTGTCGGGTTTGACCATGATGAGAGCACTGGGCTGCGTCAGGATGCGGTTAATTTCGTCGTTCAGAAAAGACTGCTTCCACAGGCCCGTTCCCGAATCTTCGTAGGCCCGGCGCTGCAGTTCCTGTACCCAAGAGAGATTGTCGATAATAACCTGGTGGGTCTTGGTGATGCGGGAACTGAGCATAATGATGGAACTGAGCAGTATGCGGGTAACAGCCTGGGGCGCTTCATAGATAAAATTTTCGAGGGTGAGCCCAAAGCCGGGAAACATCAGCAGCATAGAATCTTCGGCAGCCTCGGCCCGCGCGTCATACGAGGCCTGCCGCGCGAAGTCAAAATCACCGATTGTGTCTCCCGCGGCAAACCGAGCCAACTCATCGGCGCTTCCGTCGGAGCGGGTCCTGTAGACCCGTATGACGCCCTCCGTAAGGGTATACACATGGTGAGCTTTTTGATTTTCGGAGAAAAGACGGCCCCCGCGGCGGAGCTGCAAAACGCTGGAATGGTCAATGACAAACTGCAGCTCTTCATCCGGCAGCAGAGAAAACAGGCTTATTTTTTTAATGGCCTCGGGGTCAACGATACCGCAGGCCGGTTCTTTTTGCATAGCAAAATAAGTATACACGATTTTTTATCATTATTAAAGTCGGCGCATTGCGCCACGTTAAATCTAACCATCACGGAACGGATGCGCCAAGTAAAATTCTAACCATGGATGACCTAATATACTCCCGGCACAGGGTAGTGCTGGAGGGAAGGAATGGGAT